>JANYJI010000046.1 GCA_025358525.1 Chloroflexota bacterium
GCGAGCAAGACCGTTCGCAACATCAAATCGGTCGACGTAATCCAGTCGACGGCCCGCGTAGAGGGCGGCGAGATCGTGGAGTACCGGGTCCAGCTCAAGCTCAGCTTCGAATACGAGGAATAGCCCGAGCCACTCGCCTGACGGCGACCGCGGGGGCGGAGGCGGCGCCAACCGCCACCAACGCCGACCACTGCCAGGCCCACCACCCACTCAGATCTGTAGCCAGCGCGTGATGCGCCGACCAACGCCGTCCGGCCGATGCCTGGGGATCATCGGGGCTGCATGTCCCACCAGCACGACACGCCGTTCAACGCCCTCTATCACCGCCGGCTGGCAGAGCTGCTGGCCGCAGAGCCTTCAACCGCCCCTACATGGAGCGGCTGGATCTGCTCCTGGCCGGGCCGCCGGTGGGCGCTGTCATGCTTCACATTCGGGTGTCCATGGTTATGCAATCCAGGCTTCTGATGACTCGATACGGGCAGGGCAGGCCCCGCCTGTCCTTCAATCCCGCGCTCTTTCAGCGCGGCCATGCCAGGTTTGTCCCCTCAACTCCAGGGGATGGTAGGCGCGAGCCAGACGCTTACGGTGACCGCGACCGGGTCGTCGAATTGCGGGCTTCAGGCTGCGCAACCTCACCCACCTGCTCGGAGCGCTGGCCGGCCTGGATCGTTGGGCCATAGAGGAGGACATGCTCGGGCTGGACGAGATCGTGCAGGCCTGCCGCGATCGGGGCGTCCCGCTCATCGTCCTGGGGCCCACGCCGGCCACGTACTCGTACTGGGCCCAGCGCGTGATCCGCAGCGCCAACGCCGCCATCCGCCGACGCCTCGCCCGCACGGGAGTCCCTTACGCGCTGATCGACCTGGTGCGCGATGACGATGGCGATTCGCTCACCCGATCGGACGGCCTGCACCTGACTCCGGCCGGTCACCGGTATGTGGCGGAGCGGCTGTACGAGGCGGAGGTACGGGAGCTGGCGGGGCACCAGCGTGCAGGGGAATCAGCGGGTAGACGCTTGAGTCTCGCCCTCTCGCCCGGTCACCGCACCTAGGCGCTGGGCCGCCTCTACGCACAGCCACGGTCAACCTCGCCATAGCCAGATAAGCGGCAGATGATCGGCGCTAGCGAAGATCCGGCAATGCAGCCGTCAGCCGTCGATCCAATTGACACCCGCGGGTTCGACTTTCTATCCTACGCGCCTCTCAATGGAAAACCGCCGCAAAGGGAGGAGTTGGGGGTGACCGTCGAGCCCGAGGTCACCGACCGGTCAGCGGGCGAGCGCCGGCTTCCACGACCAGGCTTCCCGCTGCGGTCGGGAAAGACCCAACGCCCCCTTCTGCCCGAAGACACAATTCGGCGAGATCGCCTGTTCGACTGGCTTGAGGCCCGCGATGACCGCCGAGTCCTGTTCGTCGTGGCGGAGGCCGGCTTCGGCAAGACCACTCTCGTTGCTGACTACCTTCGTCGCTCGCGGACACGGACCTTCTGGTATCGGCTCGACGAGGAGGAGACGGATGGCTTGGTCTTCCTCCGCTACGTTGTAGCAGCGTGTCAGACCGTGGATCCACGGCTGCTCACTCGCACATCGGCCTTTCTGAACGAGACATCGGGCGAGCCGACACGGCAGGACATCGTCCTCGAGATGCTTCTGGTCGAGATGGATGGCCTTGGCGAAATCCCGTCCGCGCTCGTCCTTGACGACTTCTACATGGCTGAGCGGATCCCGGAGATAGCCATGATCACTGACAAGTTGATCGCACGTGCGCCAAGAAAACTGCGGTTCATGTTCACAAGCAGGAGAACGCCAGGCCTCTCCGTAGCGGCCATGCGGGCTCGCGGAGAACTCGCGGAGTTGGCTCGAGAGGAGTTGCGTTTCGACGAATCGGAGACGGCCCGACTTTTCAGCCAGGCCTCCCGTTGTCCTCTCGAGCCCGATGTTCTCCACGACCTGCAGCTTCGAACCGAGGGCTGGGCGGCTTCACTTCAGCTCGTCAAGACCGCCGTCGATGGCAGGACTCCCAGCGGTGTGCGCGCCTTCGTTCGTTCCCTCAGCGGCGCCGGCGGCGATCTCCATGACTACCTCGCGGAAGAGGTGGTAGGAGACCTTCACTCGGACATGCGGGCCTTCCTTCTTCGGGTAGCGCTGCTAGAGGAGATCGACCATGAAACGGCGTCCGTCGCGGGTTCGGTCAGCTCGTTCGATGCTCGGGTATTGCTGGGCGAGGCACAGCGACTTGGACTCCTCTCCAAAGGCGCCGCCTTCGTTGCTATTTGGCGACTGCATCCGCTCGTTCGCGAGTTCCTGCTGGCCCGCCTCCAACTCGAGTTGGGCGAGGCGGGAATCGTAGAGCTGAACCGCCATTTGGCTGCGGCCCTAGAGCCGCAGTCTTGGCGCCTGGCTGCCCGCCACTGGGCCTCGGCCGGAGACGCGAACGAGGTCCGAAGGGTCGTGTGCTCCGCCGTTCCGACAATCATAGGGACCGGCGACTTCGCATCAGCGGGCGACTTGATCGCACGCTTCCCTGACCCGAACCCCAACCCCTTCTATGACATCCTTCACAGTCGCCAGCTCGCCGCGGAGGGCCGCTACGAGGAAGCCGCTGAGTTGGTGCGGTCGTCCGTAGCAATGCATGTCGACGACTCCACTTCGGATCCATCACTCGAGATGGCCTCCGCCCTAAACGCGCTGCACCTTGGAATCCACGCCAACGACGCAGAAATGACCTCTGTGGCAAGCACGGCCCTGGTCGACTCTGGTGACCGCGAGCTCGCCTCGATCGCTCAGTCCGCTGGCCTTCTGTGGGCGTCGCGCGAGGCTGGAAGTCTCGACGCTCTCTGTGGATCGCTGGCGAAGACAGCACAGCTCAACAAAGAGAGGCGCCACCCTCGCCACCAAGGAATAAGTCTTGTCAATCTTTCATTTGCGGAGTCCGCGCGCGGCCATCACCGCACAGCCGTCGCGGTCGGAGAAGAAGCGCTGAGTCTTCTTGAGGCCTCAGGTGACTGGGCGGATGCTTCAGCGGCGCACCTGAACATAGCGAAGGGCCTGGCTCACCTCGGCATGTGGGCAGCTGCCGAACGGCACATCTCGGCAGGGCTTGTCGCCGATGGCCATTGGATCGAACCCGACGTATTCGCAGAAGCAGCCGAACTGCACGCCATGTATGGGGATCCGGAGAAGGCCAAAGAGTTGATCTGCGCGGCCTTTGCCCACAACCCTAACTGCGAGGAGAGTTCGTACATCCGCCAGGTATCCGCCCGACTGGAGATGCTTCGCGGCAATTGGGATCAGGCGACGCTGATCCTCTCGTCGGCTGACCTGTCTCCGATTGCGCCGGGCTTCGGAAGTGCAATTCACTCACTCCGAGTGCAGATCCAAGCATCTGCACCCCGCCCCGGCGAAGACTTCGAATCCATATCCCGCGAGGCACTGGCTTTCACGCTTCGGCAGCAAGCCTGGTTCTGGTGGAAGTCAATCCGTCTGACTCAGGCGCTGGCGTCGACAGCTGATGAACTCAACGCCCTACTTGGATCAATGGACAGCTGTGACGCCGCTCATTTGTCCATCCAGGCGGAACTTGTGAGTCGCCGTTTATCCGATCTCAGAGCGGACGCGCTTGAGCGAGTGTCGGCCCAAGCCACCCTGCGACCAGAACGCTGGCGCTGGCCTCTCCGACAACTCCTGTCGGACTCAAACGCCCGACCGTCTGACATGAGGATTGCGGCAGGACTCCTGGACGTCGTCGGCGACAGGAACGATGTCCCTCTGCTCAGGTGCCTGGCACGCCGGAAGCCCCTCAGGATCCCAGATGCCGGCCGTCTTCTAGCTAGACGAATGGCCCCGAAGGCATACATTGAAGACCTCGGTAGGGTCTCTCTCCAGATCGGGGACCAGCTAATTGCGGGCACGAGCATCAGAAGGAAGGTGCTCTCCCTCCTGGCCTACCTACTGACGAGACCCCAGTTCTCTGCATCCAGGGAGCAAGTCATTGACGCGTTATGGCCTGAGATGGAGCCCGAAGCAGGAGCCAACTCCCTAAACCAGACCTCGTACTTCCTCCGTCACATACTCGAGCCAAACGCGACGGAGGATGCGGCGGCCAACCTACTCGACTCCAAGGCCGACCTCATCTGGCTCGATCCTGAACTCGTACGCAGCAGAAGCTCAGAATGTCAGGATCTGATCGCGGTCATCCGCCGGGACCCATCTCCGGAGCTGGTAACGAGGCTAGCCGAAACCTACACGGGCCGGTTCGCTGCTGACTTCATGTACGACGACTGGGCCTCCGGATTCCGGGACAGTCTCCACGCGAGCTACCTGGACAGAGTTGAGCGGGCCATTGTTGCTGACACGAACGCTGGTGCTTTCGAGCGGGCTCTGTCGGTGGCCCAGCTTGCTCTGCAGGCCGATCCCGAGGCCGAACAGATTGAGCTGTGCCTGCTGCGCCTCTACCGTCGACTCGGCGCGACGGCTGCCGCCGCTGAGCAATACGCCCACTACGCCAATGTGTTGCGCGACCAGCTCGGTGTAGAGCCGCCTCCGCTGGAGTCCATCTGACTTGGGGCCGAGGCGGCGGGTTAAGACAGGGCGGTGCGGGTGACGCCGACACCTTGACCCCTCCCGCCATTCCGCCGGGCGTTTCGGGGACGCGTCGGCTAAACTGCCGGGAAGTGGTGCGCCCCATGCCGTCACGACTGGCGGCGCGCACCTGACAACCCGACCCAATCGAGGCACCCGCGGTGCCTGCACAGGAGTGGCACGAGGGCATGACGGACAAGGACAGAGACGCGACGCCTCAGGCCGATGAAATACTGTCGACCGACGGATTGCCCAAAGATGAACTCGAGGACGGCCTCGGCGAAGAGGCTGAGTTCGAGGACCAGGAGACCGACGAAGCCCCCATCGCCGGTTCGCATCGCCGGTTTGGCTTTGGCCGCGGGGATCGTTCGGGCGGTCATCACGACGACCACCGCGCCGGTTCGGTTCGGGAGTCCCACGAGCGCATTCACATCGACGATCGGGCCTCCGCCATCTTTGCCCTGCTCTGCGCCGGCGCTCTAGTCGGCATCCTGGCGTTCTCCTGGCTGGGCGGCGCACTGCCCAAGGCGACCCCGCCATCGCTTGCGCCTCTGCTGGCGGTTCCCACGGCTCACGCCACCCCAAGCGCCGCCGCATCGGCGAGCCTCGCTCCCAGTCCCACCAAGTAGCGCCCGTTTCTGCTCGATAAGGGCGTATCTTCGAGGGGTGGATTCGGAGCAAGCGGCACGCCTTCGGGCGGAGATGGTCCAGCGCCAGCTTCGCGGCCGCGGCATTCACGATGAGAACGTCCTGGCCGTCATGGCCGAACTGCCGCGCGAGCTGTTCGTGCCGGCGGGGGTGCTCTCTCACGCCTACATGGACGATGCCCTACCGATAGCCTCCGGGCAGACGATCAGTCAGCCATACATGGTTGCCCGAATGACCGAACTGCTCGACCTGCGGGCGGGGATGCGGGTCCTGGAGGTGGGCACCGGCTCCGGCTACGGGGCCGCGGTGCTGGGGCGGCTCGGCTGCAGCGTGATCAGCGTGGAGCGTCACCCGGAGTTGGCCGATACGGCCCGGGCTCGCCTTGCGGCGCTGGGATTGGCCGATGCCGTGCGTATCGTTGTCGGTGACGGCAGCCTGGGCTGGCCCGCGGAGGCGCCCTTCGATGCCATCGTGGTGACCGCCGGCGCGCCCCGGGTTCCTGCGGCCCTGCCCGCGCAACTTGCCGATGGCGGCCGGCTCGTGGTTCCCGTGGGCATGCGAGCCCGCCAGGAGCTGACCCTGGTCATCCGCGCGGGAGGCACGTTCGAGACGCACGACTGCGGCGGCTGCGTCTTCGTGCCGCTCATCGGTGAGGGCGGCTTCGCGGAGCCGGCTGGCGAGTCGGCGCAGGGCCGTCGTCGCCGCTGGTTCGGCCGCCTGCTCTTATAGTTCGGCCATGACTCACGTCTTCGTTTCGCCCCACCCGGACGATGCCGCGCTCTCCTGCGGGGGACTGATCGCGTGCCTGCGCGACCGGGGCGAGGCGGTCACGATCCTGACGATCTTCTCCGGCCCCGGCACCCTGGATCGCCTGACGCCGTATCAGCGCCTGGCCCTGGGTTTCGGCAGCCGGGAGAAGGCGACTTTGGGCGACGACCCGAATTTCGCCGAAGCTGAGGCCGCAGGAGCCGCCCCCACGCCCGAGCAGGCAATGGCCGTCCGCCGGGTAGAGGACGAATCATTCGCCCGCTTCGTCGGCGCCGCCATCGTCTTTCTGAACCTGCCGGATGCCGTCTTCCGCGGCTACGAGGGCGACGATCAGCTTCTCGGCGGACCGCGTCCGGACGATCCGGCTCCGGTCGAGGGTTTGCGCGCCGCCCTGGCGAGGCTGCAGCCCGAGAGGTTGTACCTGCCGTTCTCGATAGGCGGCCACGTCGATCACCGCCAGGCGCACCGGGCCGCGATCGCGCTTCTGGCCGAGCCCCGCTCGCCATACCTCGACCGGGCCTGCTTCTACGAGGACTTCCCGTACGCGCTGAGGACGGCGTTCGAACGGCCCGAGCAGCTCGATCCCGAGGTTCTGGCGAGCCTGCCAACGGGGGTCACCCTCACGCCCGAATATGTCGACATAGCCGATCTGCTCGACCGAAAGCTGGCCGGACTGGGAGCCTACGAGAGCCAACTCGGCCGACTCTTCGGCGGCGACAGCCCGATGGCGGCGGCCGTGCGCGAGCGGGCGACGCGCGTCGGCGAGCTGGGCGGAGTCGGCCCCAGCGAACGCTACTGGCGACTCACCACTTCCTGATACTGAAGAGGGGGCGGCTACTTCCTGATCCAAGCCGAGTAGAGGTCCGAGCGGTGGGCCTTGTAGCCGCACGGCCCGCGGCCGGACGGCCCCGCGTGCGGCGTGGCGAATTGCGCCCGACGCAAGTAAGCGAAGCGGTCGGTTGGCGCGTTGATAGGGCATGGAGGCAAGTGCGACACTCGATGCCGGAGCCAGGGCGATGGCCGTGACGGCCACAGAACGCAGCGCGGCGTTCGAGGCGTTCTTCACGGCCACATACAAGGACGTATTCCGCGCCGTGGTCCTCGTGACTCGGGATCGGGAAGCCGCCGAGGACGCCGTCGCGAACGCGTATCTGAAGGCCCTCGAACGCTGGGACGTCGTGGCCGTGCACGCCCGACCAATCGCCTGGATCGTCCGGGTCGCCCTCAACGACTCGGTCTCGGCCTGGCGACGCCTGCGCAACATCGTGCCATTTCCGACTGGCTCCGCGGCATTGGCGGCGTTCATCGCGCCGGCGGGTCGCGATCCGGACTTGATCCGCGCGGTCGCGTCTCTGCCGCTGCGCCAGCGTCAGGTCGTGGCTCTGCGCCTCCTTGTCGGCCTGGACACCGAGGAGACCGCGGCGGCGCTCGGGATCGCCTCGGGCACGGTGACAGCCCATCTGCATCGAGCGCTCGGAAGTCTCCGCGAGCGGCTCAAGGCGAGCGAGCAACCCAGCGCGAGCGAGCAACCGAGGAATAGCCATGGACGATGAACAACTGACCGAGCGGCTACGAACCGCTTTCGAAGACATCCCCGTGCCCGCAGGGCAGAACTTCCTGGATCGCTCGAAGACACCTCGGCACCGGTCGCGCCCTGGCCTGAGGCTCGCTGCCCTCGCAGCTGTCGTTGCCGTGGCGGGTTTCGTCTGGCTTCGCCCCGGCGGAAACGCCACACCGGCCGATGCCTGGACCGCCGTTCCGCGCCTGGCGGACTCGGCGATCGTCGCCCGCGCAGAGCAGAACTGCGGCAACGGGATCGTCTCGGGCAAGACCTTCGGAACAGGTCCGATCAATCAAGGTCTGCCGCTTAGCCTGGTGGACGCCCGGGGCAACTGGGCCCTCGCCTTCTTCACTGACGGTGACCGAACCGCCCTCTGCAAGTTCCACTGGGACGACACGGGCAAGGTCGACTTCAGCGAGAGATCCTTTGGCGGCAACTGGTCGACTGACTCATCGAATCTCGATCTCCGGGGCGCGGCCGGCGGCGAGCCCAACGGCAAGTTCGACATGGTCATTGGGCACGCGGGACTCGGCGCGTCCAGCGTCACGGTGGACCTGGACGCAGGGACCCCCGTAACCGCCAGCATCGGCCATGGCTACTACATGGCTTGGTGGCCGCAGAGTGAGAGTGTGGTCAAGATCACCGCCCGCGACGCCAACGGCCGAGTCCTGGCCGTGCTGGATCACCCGCACTTCTAGGTTTGCGCGAGCACCCGTTCGAGCCACCGCCCAGCCTGTCGCGCGTTGTCGTGGCGGCTTGAACCAGTACGGGCCGCGAAGTTGGCGCCGGACGGCCCCGCGTGCGGCGTGGCGAATTGCGCCGACGCGTGCGCCGCCGGAAACCCTAGCGCGGCACGCCGGCTGCGGCGCGGAGTTCGACGGCTGCCTCGTCGTAGATCGCCTCGATCTGGCTCGTCATAAGTTCGATGCAGAAGCGTTCGTGGACCAGATCGTGGCCTCGCTTGGCCAGCATGTCCGCCAAAGGGTGGTCGGACAGCAGCCGGTTGATCGCCGCCGCGAGCGCCGCAGAGTCGCCCGGCGGGACGAGCAGTCCGCTGACGCCGTCCTCGATCATCTCGGGAATACCGCCCACGTTCGAAGCGACGACGGGCCGGCTCAGAGCCATCGCTTCGAGCACGCTAAGTCCTTGAGCCTCGCGGTATGACGGTAGAACGGCGACATCCAAGGCGGCCGTGACAGCCGGCACATCCTCGCGTCGGCCCGTGAAAACGACATGCTCCAAGATGCCGAGCGACCCGGCCTGGGCCTCGAGCGAGTTGCGCTCCGAGCCCTCGCCAACGATCAGCAGCCAGGCCTCGGAATGCTCAGCCAGGACGACCGGCCAGGCTTCGAGCAGCACGCGGTGGCCCTTCTCCGCTTCGAGCCGCGCCACCACGCCGACGATTGGCGAGGCCTCGGGGATCGAGTACTCCTCGTGGAGCGTGCAGCAGGGCTGCTGGTGGTTGTAGCGCTGCAGGTCCACGCCGTTGTAGATCAGGCTGACCGGCGCCCCGACGCGGCCTTCTTCGCGGACCTTCTGCTCGATTGCCTTCGAGACGACGATCAGGCGGTCCATCAGCGGCGTCAACTGGCGCAGCGCCACGCGGTCGTCGACGCAGCGGATGCGGCTCGAATGGACGGTCGAGATGACGGCTGGCCGCTTGCAGCCCATCTCCCCGAGCAGCAGGGCGGCGCGGGTCCCGACCACTTCGGCCCGATACATGTGGTTGTGGATGACCTCGGGTTCCATCGAGGCGAGCAGTTCGGCTAGAGCCCGGACGGCAGTTCGATCGTCCGGCTCGTCGATAACGCAGACCTCGATGCCGGCCTTCTCCAGGCGACGGACGCTGCTGCCGTGCGAGAGCGAGACCACGCGGAGATCGTAGTTAGCGGGGTCCAGGCGGGTCACGAGCGAGTAAACGTGCTCTTGCGCTCCGCCGTTGGTGCCGGTGGCCATGACCTCAACTACTCGGACGCGGCCGCCTGCGATCGGCAGACGGGTGGCGACGAGATCGGTGCAGGGATCCCCAAGGCTGTGTTCGGCGCCCATCGCTAGTTGCCCTCTCCAGCTGCGCTGCCAGCTGTGGTTCCGGCCGCGGAATGGGCCGCGGGGCCGGCCGCGGAGTGGGCCGCGAGGGCGGTGCGCTGCACGAGCAAGCGTTCGATCGGCGAATCGACCGCGCCCCACTCATATTTGTATGGCTCGTTGCCGCGCATGAAATCGAGGCGGGTTCGGCCGAGCGCGATGGCTCGTTGGACGTAACAGGCAACCATGACCACTCCAGGAGACAAGTCTCGGGCGTCCGGATCGACGCCCGCGTTGTAGTAGTAGACGGCCTGGCCGTCGTCGAAAGTGACCCCCGCCGCGATCCGGCGATCGCCGACGGTCAGAAAACTGAGGTCCACGATGCCCGACGGCGCGCAATCCTCGAACAGCCCGGCGAAGAAGCGGCGGCTGGCCGCCCCGCCTTCCGTCGGAGGGAAGAGACCCTCGGCGCCCCAGCGCTTCTGGTGCAGTTCGACGAAGGCGCCCAGGTCCTCGATCGGGTTGGCCGACCGCTCCAGCGCAACTGTGCCGGCGGCTTCCGCGCGGCGAACCTTGCGCCGGATCTCGTGGCGCTCCTTCCTGTCGAGCGTTGCGAGGTAGCCCTCGTAGTCACTTTCCGGCGCCAGGGTCACCGCCGGGCAGACGTCCTCCTGCTCGCGGGTCACAACCCAGCCAGCCAGCGGCGCCGCCCGCTCGAAGGCGTTGGCGAGAGCATCGGTGGCGGGGTCGCCGGCGCGCAAGCGGCGCAGGTCCACCACGTCCCAGGGCGAGTGGCCCGTCGTGGCGAGCGTGGCCACGGTGGCCTCGCAAACCGCGGCCAGGTCCGCCGGCGCGGCCAGCACGGTGGCGTAGTCGGCGTGGTACGAGGCGCCGAAGAAGACGGCCGTGGCGGAAGCGGGCACGGCGCGGAGTGGCGGCCCGGCCTGGTGGCGAAGCGTGGTGCGGGCGGCCACGTCCCCCGGCTCCAGCTCGTGACGGTGCATCAGCGGCACGATGCCGACGATGGTCTCCGGGGCGCCGGGGGGGGCCGGGGCGCCGGGGGGGGCCTCGCTCGCGGCTGGGCTGGTGACCGCGCTCGCGGCC
>JANYJI010000047.1 GCA_025358525.1 Chloroflexota bacterium
GCGGCCTTGCCCGTGCCAACCATGATCGATGTCGGCGTCGCCAGCCCGAGTGCGCACGGGCAGGCGATGATCAGCACCGCGACCATGTTCAGCAGGGCCAGGTTGAAGGCGGGCTGTGGTCCGGCGACAAGCCAGACCGCGAACGTCAGCCCGGCCGCCACCAGGACGGCGGGAACGAAGTATCCGGTGACGGCGTCCGCGAGCCGCTGGATCGGCGCCTTGCTTCCCTGCGCCTCCTGGACCAAGCGGACAATTTGGGCAAGCACGGTGTCCCGGCCGACCCGACGGGCCTCGAAGGTGAACGACCCGGGGCCGTTCATCGTGCCGCCGATGACCTCGTCGCCGGTGGCCTTGGAGACCGGCATGCTCTCGCCCGTAACCATGCTTTCGTCTATGTTCGACGAACCGTCCGCCACCGATCCATCGACGGGGACTCGCTCGCCGGGACGGACACGGACCAGATCCCCCACGATGACCGCTTCCACCGCGATGTCGAGCTCGACACCATCTCGAACCACGCGTGCCGAACGTGGCGCCAGAGCGATGAGCTTCTTGATCGCGTCGGAGGTGTGGCTGCGCGCTCGGGCTTCGAGGAACCGGCCGAGCAGGATGAGCGTGATGATCGCCGACGACGTGTCGAAGTAGAGCGGCATCTCGCCGTTCCGCACCACGCCTGCAGCCTCGAAGAAGGCCGGGAAGAGGATCGCCGCGAGGCTGTAGGCGTACGCCGCCGACGTTCCGACGGCGATGAGCGTGTTCATGTCGGTCGCGCGATGGCGAGCGACCTTGAAGGCGCCCGCGTAGAAGCCGCGACCCGCGTAGAACTGCACTGGCGTGGCGAGCGCGAGCTCTAGCCACGGGTTGGAGAGCCAGCGCGGCAGGAAGGGCGCGATCGTCATGGACGCGAGGGCGACGATGAGCGGAGCCGTTAGGGCGGCGGCCACGATGAGGTGTCGGCGCGTCTCGGCCAGGTGGCGCTCGGCGTACGTCCGTTCGCCGTCTGCGGCCGTGTGCGAAGTGCTGCCCGAGTCGGCGGACGCCGCGATCGCCGACGCGGGTGCGAGGCCGAATGGGAGAGTCTCGATGGCGCCGCCTCGCTCTGCCCGGTCGAGCCGCGCCTCGTAGCCAGCCGACTCCACGGCCTGGCCGAGGGCTGCGGGAGCTATGCGAGCCGAGTCGTACCGCACGCTTGCGGTCTCCGTCGCGAGGTTGACCGTGGCCTCCATCACTCCGTCAGCCTTGCGGAGATATCGCTCGATGCGGTTCACGCACGAAGCGCAAGTCATTCCCTCGACGGGGAATCGGATGGTCGCCAACGAGCTGGTTTCGGGCATCGAGGTCACGGCTTTCGGGTTGCGGCGCGGTGTATCTACACAGATCGTGCGGCAGCGTGATGAGATCCAGCTGAGACCTGCGTGAGCGCCGGCATAGAACGACCGAACTGCTGCCTCGGACCGGGCTTCATTCGACGCCCTACCGGAGCCTCGTCGCATTCCTAACGCCGATGAGGACGTCTGAGGCTAATCCATGGGTAGCTCTCACATTGCTCTCAGGTTGGGGTGGCACGATGCGGCCTCATCCAAGAAGCCGGTGCCCCGCGCACCGATCGGAAACACATAGGTGCCGACATGACTACCCGCGCCGCCCACCGCGCGCAGGTGCGCAACCCCTCCCCGGACGAGGTCCCGGTCGCCGGCCGGCGACGGACAGCCAAGCCGAACGTCACGCCACGGCCGAGCAAGCTGCGGATCGCGGCCTTTCTGGCGATTGCGGCAATCGTTGTCGGCGGCGGAGTCTACGTGGCTAGCAACGTGTTCATGGGCCAGCGCGACAAGACGAACGTCTCGGGTGCGATCACCATGGGTATCAGCATGGACGGCTTCAACCCGAACGTCCTGCACGCCAAAGCCGGCCAGACGCTGACTCTCGACTGGTGGAACGAGGACGCGCCGATGCACCTCACCGGTGGCGTCCACTCCCTGGTATCAGACACGCTCAAGGTGCACCTCGAGCTGCCGGCTCAGAGCCGCAAGACCGTCCAGCTCACGGCGCCGATGGCGCCCGGCGACTACGACTTCTGGTGCGACAGCTGCTGCGGCGGCAAGGACAACCCCAAGATGCACGCCACGCTCCACGTCGAGGCCTAGGCGATGGCGGGTCGGACGGACACGAAGGCGTGGGTGACGCTGGCCGATAACACCGGGGTCCCAAAGGCGGCGCTTCTTCTCTTCGGCGGGCTGGCCGCGATCGCCGCCTCGTCGTCTCTGGTCGTTTTGCTCGGGCCAGGGTTCTCCTCACCCCGGTTCGGGACTCTTACGGCACCCCTCGTCATCGGCTCGGGGTTCGCCGACGGCTTCAATCCATGCGCCTATGCCCTGCTGGTTCTCTTCGCAACGTACACGCTCACGCTCGTCAATGCCGTGACTGCCGACGGACGCCCAACGCCGTTCGCGCGCCGGACTCTCCTCGGAGCAGGCTCGCTCTACGTCGGCGCCGTATTCGTCACCTACTTCCTGCTCGGGCTCGGGCTGTACACGCTGTTCGAGGGATTCGGGCGCGACCACATCGTCGCCCGCATCGCGGCGGTGTTCGCGCTCGTCATGGCGGTCTGGATGCTAAAGGACGTGTTCCTGCCGGGCTGGGGCCCAACGATGGCAGCCCCGTCCGGGACGCACGGCTGGATGAGCAAGGCGATGCAGCGCGGCGGTCTCGCGGGGATGCTCATGGCAGGCATTCTGGTGGGCATCTGCACGGTCCCGTGCTCCGGGGCGATGTACTTCTCGGTCACGGCCGTGCTCCACGCTTCGGGCGGCGGGATCGTCGGCCTGGCGCTTCTGGCGCTCTACAACATCGCGTTCATTCTCCCTCTGCTGCTATTCCTGCTCTTCGTGTCGAACCGCCGCGTGCTCGGCACGATCGGGCGCTGGAACAAGAAGAACGGCTCGGTCGTGAAGGCCACGCTGGCGTTAGGTGTGATGGCGATGAGCTTTGGGCTGCTACTGTCCCTCGGCGGGTCCATGTGATGACCGAGCAGGTGCGGTTTCCGATCGAAGGGATGACCTGCACGTCTTGCGTCGGGTACATCACGAAGGCCGTCCGCAAGATCGAGGGTGTCGAGTGGGTGAAGGTGGACCTCGGATCCGACTCGATCGCTGTCAGGTTTGAGCCTGCTCAGACGTCGCTCGTTGCGATTGCCCAGGCGGTCCGCAGGGCCGGATACGAGCCCATCGTCGGGCTGGTGGAGCCGTTCGTCCTGGCAGTTCACCGCGGGATCCTCGCCCGGCTCGGGCTTCGCTGAGACTCGTCGTCTCGAGTGCGGATGTGGTGAAGCTCGTATGGCCGGCTTCTCGCTCTTTCCTCACCCTGCGCTAAGGCTGGCCTCAGGTTCCGCGGCCAGGATGGGCGCATGAGCAACAAATTGCGACCCCTCCTCGGCGTGTCGATTGCAGTCCTGGTCGGCGCATGCAGTTCCGCATCTCCGACAGCCACGGCTTCCTCACCGGCCCACGCCGCCACCACCTCCACGGTCGCAAGCAGTGCGAGTGGGCCGCCACTGCGTTCCGGAGCTTCGCAGGTGGCGGAAAATTCGACGCAGACCAGCGACCGAGCCAGCGTCACCATCGTCGCGACCTGGGCCGGACCGGCCGCGGGCGCCGTGTTCGAGGTCAAGATGGACAACCACATGATCGACCTTTCGTCTGTCGACCTGACGGCCGCGACGCTGACCAATGACCGCGGCGCGCGGCTATCCCGACCTACATGGGAGGGCGGATCGTCAGGACACCACCGCGAGGGCAAGCTCTCATTTGGGGGTTCATCTGCGGCCCTATT
>JANYJI010000069.1 GCA_025358525.1 Chloroflexota bacterium
CTGACTCTGGCGTAGAGATCCCCGGCGCCGGCGTCCTTGAGACGTGGCATGCCCTGGCCGCTCAGGCGGAACGTCTGACCGGATTGAGTCCCGCCGGGGATCTTGAGCAGAACCCGGCCGCGGAGAGTGTCGACCTCGACCTCGCCCCCGAGTAGTGCCTCGCCCAATGTGATGGCTAATTCACGGGTCAGGTCCGGGCCGTTGCGACTGAAGATGGCATGCGGCTGGACCCTGGCGATCAGGTACAGATCCCCGGCGTCCTTGCCGGATCCGGCCCTGCCGCTCAGGCGGATCTTGCTGCCGGTCTCCACACCCGGCGGGACCTTCACCTCGAGGCGCTTGTCACCCACCTGCACCAGCCGAGCCGAGCCGTGGAATGCTTCCTCGAGCGTCAGGTCCACCTCAACCTCGACATCCTCGCCGTGGCGCGTGCCTTTGTGGCGAGCCGTAGGCTCGTTCGCCGGGCGGGCTCCGTTGCCGCCACCGGCCGTGCCCGTTCCCGCCCTTGATTCGCCCGGCTGATCGGTGCGCAGGCGAGAGAAGAGATCCTCAAACGAGTTTCCCGACCTGTGACCACTGCCGGTGGCGGTGCCCTTTCGAGTGGCAGTCGCCGTGGCGGCACGGTCGGTCGCAGCGCCGCCGCCGAAGAAGACGCGGAAGAAGTCCGAAAAGTCCTCCGCGCCTGTGCCGCGAGATTCGTAGCGGATATTCCCGCCCTGACCGGCGCCGTAACCGGCGAACGGACCGCCTGGGCCGAATGGGTCGCCCGCCAACGGGTTGCCTGTTGAACCGGCCGCGCCAGCACCGCCACCTGCGCGCGACACCTGCTCCCAGTTGGAGCCGAGCAGGTCGTACTGCTGGCGCTTCTTGGGGTCGGCCAGGACCTCGTGGGCCTCGTTCACTTCCTTGAATCTGGTTTCCGCTGACTTGTTGCCGGGGTTCCGATCAGGGTGAAGCTCGCGGGCCTGCCGCCGATACGCCTTCTTGATATCCGCCGGGCTGGCCGTCCTCGGCACTCCAAGCGTTTTGTAGTAGTCCTTGTATTCCATGGGTCCCCGCTCGGCCGGCGGTCTCCGCGTTGGCTTCCCTAAGTTCCCGGGCCCGGTCCGATGTCAGACGGGCCAGTTCTCGTTGTCCGCGGCCTCTTCACTCGCCGCGTGGATTCGATCCAAGAGTGCCTTGCCACAGAGTTCGCACTCGTAGGGGGCACTGGCTCTTGCGAATGGGAACTCGGGTCCGGAGCCCTGGCCGAGGGCCGCGGACTTGGGGATGTTGTACGGCAGATTCATCCTCTCGATGAAGGCATGCGGAGCCTTGGGATCCGCCGCCTTGGGATCCGCCGCCTTGTCTTCGTCGCGGCTCTTGTCCATCTGTTCTCCCCTGCTGTCTGCGTCCACGAATGACGATAACCGACCGATGGCTGCCTGTTCCTGCTCCTACGCCATTGCCGGTGGTTGATCTGCCGGCGGCGGAAACACCCGCCGAGCCCCGGGTTCGGTCTCCGACTCAGATCCCTTGCCGCCCCCGGCGTGCTTGCCCGAGTCCGTGTCAAGCGGCGTCGGCTTGCGCCGGAGGGCCGCATCCAGCACCTGGTCCATGCTGTCGACCGTGACGAGCTTGATCTGCTTGCGGATCTCGTCTGGGATGTCTCGCAGATCCTTCTCATTCTTCTTTGGCAGGATCACCATCCTGGCACCGGACAGGTGGGCGGCCAGGATCTTGCTCTTGAGCCCGCCGATCGGCAGAACCCTGCCGCGGAGGGTGATCTCACCGGTCATGGCCATGTCCTTGCGAACGGGGATGCCAGTAAAGGCGCTGATCATGGCCGTGGCCATCGTGATCCCTGCCGACGGGCCATCCTTCGGGATGCCGCCGGCCGGAACGTGGATGTGAAGCGTGTTCTTCTCGAAGACCTCGCGCTTGATGCCGAGCTGGGCCGCGTGGGCGCGGATCCACGACAGGCCGGCGCGCGCAGACTCACGCATCACCTCGCCGAGTTGGCCGGTGAGGATGAAGTCCTCCTTGCCTTCCATGAGCGTGACTTCGATGGCGATCACGTCGCCGCCGACCTCTGTCACGACGAGTCCGGTCGCCGAGCCAATCTGGTCCTCCGCCTCCAGCTCGCCGTATTCGAAGCGCTGAGGACCGAGGTACGCCTCCAGCTTCTTGACGTCGACTACGGTCTTGCGCTTGCGGCCCTCGGCTACTGCCCGGGCGACCTTGCGCATGACGTTGGCGATCTCGCGCTCGAGATTGCGGACGCCGGCTTCATGGGTGTAGGAGCGGACCAGTTCGACCATCGCTTCGTCCGTGATTGCGATCGTCTTCTCTGACAGGCCATGGTTCTTCATCTGCTTGGGGATAAGGAACCGCTTGCCAATCCCAATCTTCTCGGTCTCGGTGTAGCCCGGCAGCTGGATGACCTCCATGCGGTCACGCAGGGCCGCCGGGATGGGGTCGAGCAGGTTGGCCGTCGTGATGAAGAGCACCTTCGTAAGGTCGAAGGGCACCTCCAGGTAGTTGTCTTGGAAGGTGTTGTTCTGCTCCGGGTCGAGGACCTCCAGGAGCGCCGAACTTGGGTCGCCCCGGAAGTCCATGCCGATCTTGTCGACCTCGTCGAGCATGAAGACCGGGTTGTTCGAGCCGGCCGTCTTAACGTTCTGGATGATCCGGCCGGGCAGTGCGCCGATGTAGGTCCGCCGGTGACCTCGGATCTCGGCTTCGTCGTGAATGCCGCCCAGGCTCATGCGCACGAACTTGCGACCCATGGCTCGCGCGATCGACTTGCCGAGCGAGGTCTTGCCGACGCCGGGTGGTCCGACGAAGGCGAGGATGGGGCTGCGCAGCGTCTCGGCCAGGCTCCGAACCGCCAGGTACTCGAGGATGCGTTCCTTGATCTTCTCCAGGCCGTAGTGGTCCTCGTCGAGGATCCTGCCCGCGATCTTGATGTCCAGGTTGTCCGTCGTCGAAACGTTCCAGGGCAGGGCCACGAGCCAGTCGACGTAGGTCCGGATGACGCCTACCTCGGGCGAGGCCGACGGGATCCGGCTCATGCGGTCGACCTCCTTGAGCGCCCGGGTCTTCACGTCCTCGGGCATCCCGGCCGCCTCGACCTTCTCGCGCAGCTCGTTGATCTCGGCCTGCTGGGGGTCGTCCTCGCCAAGCTCGCGCTGAATAGCCTTCAGCTGCTCGCGCAGGATGTACTCGCGCTGGGTCTTGTCCATCTCGGACTTGACCTCGGACTGAATCTTGCCCTTCAGCTCGAGGATCTCGATCTGGCGACCCAGGAACGTCGAGACGATCCTGAGCCGCTCGACGACGTCGGTCGTCTCGAGAAGCTCCATGCGTTGCTCGGTGGAGAGGTCCGGGCTGTAGGCGACCATGTCGGCCAGCAATCCGGGTTCGGTGATGTTCCGGGCCGCTATGGCAGCCTCCGGCGGAACCGGGGCGCCGTTGGCGACGTACTGCTCGATCTGGGCCTGAACCGTCCGCATCAAGGCCTGGACTTCGATGCCCTCGGGCGTCACGTCCTCGACTTCTTCGACCTGGACGATGATGTAGGGACTGGTCTGGGTGAAGCCCACGACGCGCAGGCGGCCCTGACCCTGGACGATTGCTCGCACGGTGCCGTCCTGCAACTGGACGACCTGAGCGATCTTGGCAAGCGTGCCCACGGAGTACAACTCCGAGGGATCGCCGATTTCCTCGCGCTCCGCCTGGCGCTGGGTCACGAGGGCGATGGGCCCGTTCGAGGCGACGGCCGCGTTCAGGGCGGCGACGCTCTTCTCCCTCCCCACCTGGAGCGGCACGATCATCTCTGGAAAGATGACAGTCTCGCGCAGGGCTACGAGCGGGAGTTCCCGGTGGCCCGACACGTGAACGCGCGGCTCGTCATCGTGAACGCGTTGTTCGTCCTTGACGCGTTGTTCGTCCTTGGCGCGCTGCTCGTCGTCCTTCTCGGCCGGCCGGTCAGTCATTGGAGTCTCCTGATCGAGTCGTGGTCACGCGGGTGGCCACTATACGTGTGATTGGACGAGCGATCGGCGCTGCCGACCATTGGGTCCGGCCGTCGGTCCGGCCGTCATCCGAGTCTCGATACTCATCTGCTTCTGTAGAGGTTTCGGCGGCTCGGCGCACTGGCATCTCAGTGGATTCACTCGATTGTGGGCCGCGAGCGGCAGCTGCCGCGCCGGCCGCGTGGGCCTGAGCCTCGTCGAAGAGGGCCTCCAGGATTCGCGTCCCGAGTCTCTCCTCAAGCTCGAATAGAAGGCGCACCCCGGCCAGATTGACACCTCGCTCTTGAGTGAGACGTCTGATCCACAAGATGCGCCGGATGTCGTTCTCGGAGTAGAGGCGGATGTTCGTGGGCGTCCGGGCGGGCGCCAGGAGCCCTTCGTCCTCGTAGATGCGGAGCGTTCGCGGGTGAGCCTGAACGAGGCCTGCCGCAACGCTGATCACGAAACAAGGACGAGCGGGGTCTTGCTGGAACCTTCGGTCGGACACGGCCTGCCTACTTGGCCTCGACCGGAACCGGCCGAGCGTTCTGGCCGTCCCCGGTAAGCTGGCCTTGGCCAGTCGTGATCTTGATTTGCCGAGGCTTGACTTGCTCGGCCTTCGGTATTCGTAGGGTCAGGATGCCGTCCTCGAAGGTGGCCGTGGCCTTTTCCGGCTCCAGACCCGCCGGCAGAGCGAGCGTCCGCACGAACCGACCGCGCCGGATCTCCTGCAGCAGGAGGCCCTCGCGCCCGGGGATCATGGAGCTGGTGTCGCCGGCGATGCTGAGGTTGTTGCCCTCCACCGTGATATCGACTCCATCAGGCTTGACGCCCGGCAGGATCGCCTCGACCACGACATCGTCGTCGGTGGAGTACACGTCCACGGGCACCAGCTGCCCCTCGCCGAACTGCCAGGTCCGCGGGTTGCCAAAGCTCTCCTCAAAGAGCCTGTCCATGGCCTGGCGCAAGGAGAGGAGATCGCCGAACGGGGTGCGGCGAACGATTGTCATTGGTAACCTCCTAAACCGGACCCAGCGCCCCGTCCCGGCCTGGTTTCTGACGGTCGTGCGTTCGCAGGGGATTCGACGACCAACCAAACTGCTGTCACGAACGTTAGAACCTTGACAATGGCATTGTCAAGGGTGTTGCAAGAATCATGGAACGAAGTTATCCACAATCCGTTTCAGGCCGCCGCGGCCGCCAGGGGGCGCGCTTGAAGTAACGGCATCGGTGGCTTTCGCGCCCCCGCCGCCCTGCAGAGACGACGCCGCGACTGTCGCATTGCCGACGCGCGATCGCCGGCCGACTCCGCTACGCTGCAATGCAACCGCGCACTGCGGAGCAGTCTGTGGAGGGGTCCTGTGGTTGAGAGTACTGAGCCCGTGGCGTCCGTCGAGCCATTCGCGCCCGCGCCACCAATCGTGGCCGTCACGCCAGTGGCGCCGGTCAGGTCCAGGCCCGGCTGGGTCAAGCCGCTGATCGCCATCGCGGCCTTCGTCGTGATTCTGACCGTGGCGTCGACCAC
>JANYJI010000079.1 GCA_025358525.1 Chloroflexota bacterium
ACGCACCCGCCACGCACCCGCCACGCACCCGCCACGCACCCGCGGCGAGCATAATCCGCGGCGGCCACGCACCCGCGGCGAGCATAATCCGCGGCGGCCACGCACCCGCGGCGAGCATAATCCGCGGCGGCCACGCACCCGCGGCGCCGACGCACTCGCGGCCACGCACCCGCGGCCACGCCCCGCGGCGCCCGCTACAAAGGAGACAGAACGTGAAGCGAACACTCGGTCGGAGCGGCATCGAGGTTCCGGCAGTCGGCATGGGCTGCTGGGCCATCGGCGGACCCTGGACTATGAGTGGCTCCATGGCCGGCTGGGGCGTCGTCGATGACGCCGAGTCGACCCGCGCAATCCACGCGGCCCTGGAGCTGGGCGCCAACTTCTTCGATACGGCCGCCGACTACGGCGCAGGCCACAGTGAACGGGTCCTGGGCGCCGCACTCAAGGGCCGCCGCGACCAGGCCGTCATCGCTACCAAGTTCGGCCACGATGTGGACGAATCGGCCCGCAATGTGACCGTCTACGGGGCGAGCGAGGAAGAGAGTGACGTCGCCAGTCACGTGCGGACGAACCTGGAGAGCAGCCTGCGGCGCCTTCACACGAACTACGTCGACGTCTACTTGCTGCACGTTTGGGGGCTCACGCTGGACCGAGCGCTGGCGGTGCGCGACGTTCTTGAAGAGCTGGTCGTCGAGGGCAAGGTCCGGACCTACGGCTGGAGCACGGATCGGGCGGACGCGATCGAGGCGTTCTCAACCGGTCCCGGCTGCGGCGTAGTCGAGCAGGCGCTGAACGTCTTCGCGGACAACGCCGAGTTGCTTGCCCTCGCCGAGCGATTGAACCTGGGCAGCATCAACCGCTCTCCGCTCGGGATGGGCATCCTGACCGGCAAGATCACCTCGGAGACCAGGTTCCGCGACGACGACATCCGCCAGAAGGTGGATTGGTTCGCCGGCATCAAGGACGGCCAGGCGAGCCAGGCCTGGCTCGAGGCCCTGGCATCCGTGCGCGAGGCGCTGACCAGCGACGGTCGAACCATGGCCCAGGGCGCCCTGGCCTGGATCTGGGGTCGAAGCCCCAACACGGTGCCTATCCCGGGCTTCCGGACGGTCGCTCAGGTCCAGGAAAATGCCAAGGCGATGGAGTTCGGCCCGCTCACTCCCGACCAGATGGCCGCGATCGACCGGATCCTGGGCCGCTGACAGCGCCTGGGCCGGTGAAGTCCGGCGCGTTCCGGAGTGCGAGGTCGGTCAGCCGTAGGGTTCGCGGAGCCACTTGACGCGACGGACGTCGGCGATGGCACGTTCGGCCTGGGCTCGATGGCCGCGTCCGTGACCGGCCTGGAGTCGAAACAGGAGATCGAAGGACTCGCGTCCGCGCTGGACGTGAATGCCGGTTCGGGCGCGGTCCGCAGGCGCCGTACGACTCCACAGCGCCAGGTTGGCGTTCCGGAGCGCGCAAAGGAGATCGAGCAGCAAGGCCGGGTCATCCCGGGTGTGGTCCAGGCGGGAAGCCCAGGCCTCCTGGTCCCAGTTCTGCAGCAGCGGCCCATCCTCGGCCAGGATCCAGCGGTAGCGGGCCGAGGTGACCAACTCCGAATCGACCAAATGGCCAAGGCATTCGAGGACCGACCATTCGTCCTCCGCTGGGCGGGCCCGCAGTTTGGCGCCGGCAGACTCCAGCAAACTGCGCCAGAGGTCGACCTCCCCCGCCTGAACCTCGAATGGATCGTCGCGTCCCAGCGCATCGAGCACTGGTCGGCGGTAGGCTTCGGCCTCCTCGGCCGACATTGGGGTCATGGGATACATCCTTCCCCTAAGCGTGGGCCGGCGAGCGTGGGCCGGCTGCGATCAGGATCGCTCATCGGCACCGGTCGTGCTCGGCAGATCGGAGCGACAGCGAGGACCGAGAGACCGTCGATCGTCAGGAAGCTGTGGCCCGCTTCCTCAGGTCGGCCGCGATGGCGCGACGATCCTCTTCGTCCAGCTCCGCGCCCCACAGAGCCGCGTCGCGGCCCCAAATCAGCTTGACCTCGTCGGGCCCGCCGGGGCCCAGCAGTGAGAAGTCGAAACCGTCGATCCAAGGCCGATCGGCTGCCGATTCGGCCAGCCAGCCACCACCCGAACTCTTCGCACTTTCGATGAAAGACGCGGTATCCGGGCGACGGAAGCGGTCCAGAGCAGAAAGCAGGCGCCGGAATTCATTCTTCGAAGCCGGCGAAAGGCCGGGGATCCCTATTTGCATCAGCTCGCCGAAGGCTCGATACATCCGCCACCGGAAGGTAGCCTCGGTCGAGTCGAAGTCGGGCGGGGGCATCGCTCCTGGCCACAGCTTGCGGCTAAGCTCATCGACCCTGATGGCTCGACGACCGGCTTCGTTCCACGACTCAGCACCACTTAGGAGGTCCTGAAGCTCGGCCACGATGAGATCGCACAGCTCCGTGGCCTTTGGCGTCCGGAGCGCCTCGATCCTGTCGATCGCATCGTGTAGGTTCACGCGAGCCACCGATCCAGGATTGCGCCGGACCTTGTTGGCCAGCTGGGTGACTTCGATCTTGGCCCGCCGTAGCTCCCACGCCGGCTCGCGACCTCCCAGTCGAAGGAACCACCGAACAGGAATGAGCAGGAGCGTGCCGACGAGGGCAACCAGGCCGATGATGGTCGCTGCGCGCTGGGGCGCCGGCTGCGAGACAGCGGCCGGTATCAGCACCCAGGAGAGGGCGATAACAAAGGCCCACCGGGCGGCATTGAGGACCTGAGACCGGACTCGGGCGTGGCCTTCACTCAGTCTCTCGCTCTCTATCAGGAAGAAGAAAACGGCAAGGACACTGATGCCTGCGGCAGCGACGATCGCCGCGCTCATACTTCAACCCTCCTGACGGACTGCGATGGGTCTAGCGAGACATGGGGGTCATTGCCCGTCCCCGTCGGCCAGGGCCGGGGCGGCGAGCTGCCGAACGGACCGCTGCCGATCCAGGGTAGCGGCGTCGGTCGCTATGGCGGGGAGTGGCGGGGCCGCCGTCGCATCGTGCGCGGCTCGCCAGCGGCGCGCCACGGCGTCGGGATCTTCGCCAAACATGACGGCAGCGGCCTGGGCGGCCGCACCCAGCGCCACGAGTTCCGTGCCGGCCACCACCCGAATCGGCCGCCCTGAGAGCCGCCGCGCCACAGACTGCCAGGCGGCTCCCTGAGCACCGCCCCCGATCAGCGTCAGGGGTACCGCCGGATCGAGGCCGCCGACCTGCGCCGCGATCGCGTCCAGGCCGTCCAGCAGCGACACCAGCGCCCCTTCGTAGGCGGCCATGAGAATTGCCCCTGGCGCCGTCTCGTGGCGCAGCCCGAAGACCGCTCCGGCCGCGTCCGGCAGGTTCGGAGTCCGCTCGCCGTCCAGGTATGGCAGCACCACGACGCCCCCGCTCGGGGCCACGGCCTCACGGTCCAGCCCCAGCCAGGCCGCCACCCGGTCCACGGCCTGGGTGCAGTTCAGCGTACAGGCGAGCGGCAGGAAGCGGCCCGTGGCGTCGGCAAAGCCAGCCACGATACCGCTGGGATCCGCCGCGGCCCGATCGGAAACGACGAACACCGTACCCGACGTACCGAGGCTCAACACCGGCTCGCCCGATCCCAGACCGAGCCCAAGGGCCGCGCCCATGTTGTCGCCCGTGCCGGGGCCGACGAGGACGCGCGACGTCAGACCAAGCTCAGAAGCCGCCTTGGGCCGCACCGTTCCGGCTAGATCCGCCGGCCCCAGAACTTCGGGCAGGAGGGCGGGGATCAGTTCCACGCCCGCCAGCTCGAGCACTCCCGCGTCGTACTGACCTGCAGGCGCTGACCACCAGCCGGTGCCAGAGGCGTCGCCTCGGTCGGTCGCCCCTCGACCGGTCAACCGCTCCGTCAAGTAGTCGTGAGGGAGGCGGATCGCGCGCGCGGACGCGGCCACGTTCGGCTCCACTCGCCTGAGCCAGGCCCATTTGGCCACGGTGAACGAGGCCACGGGCACCACTCCGAGGCGCTGCGCCCACTCGGCTGCGCCACTGCCGGCTGCGCCACTGCCGGCTGCGCCGTGGCCGGCTGCCCCGCCGCTACCGGCTGCCCCGCCGCCGCCCAACCCGCCGTGGCCGGCTGCCCCGCCGCTGCTCGACCCGCTGCCGCCAGGGCCGCCCAGCGCCGCTACGAGGGCTGCCGCATCGGGCGCGGATCGCGTGTCGTTCCACAGCATCGCCGGTCGCAGTGCACGTCCACGCTCGTCTAGAACGACCAACCCGTGCTGCTGCCCCGCGACCGAGATCGCCCGGACAGAGCCCGCCATCCCGGTCGCCGCCAGGGCGTCACGAAGCGCCGTCCACCAGCCGTCAGGGTCAGACTCGCGTGCGCCGCCCACGCCGCTGACCGTGTGCGCGGCCCTCCCCTCGGCTACTACTCGCCCAGTCGCCGCGTCCACAACGAGCACCTTTGTGCCCTGTGTCGAGCAGTCCACCCCGGCAACCAGATCGTCCGCCATCGCGGCCTCCAATTTCGTGCGAGCCACCGAGCCACTGCGTCACCGCGTCACCGAGTCACCGCGTCCAAGCCTAGCTCACGGAACGCCCACCTGGGTCGGCGATTGCACGTTACCGCCACAACTGCAGCACGCAATGGTCGAGCATCAGAACCGGCTCAGTGCAGTTCGGCAGAACCATCGAGGTTCACACGGCCAACACCTGTTCGGCCACCCCGTCATCAAAGACGGCGCCTTCACCTCGAACGACCGAGCCGTGCGCAGATACTCGATCGTCACGACGATGCGGTCGATCGACCTCGAGGCCGAAGTTGGCGCGCCGGTCAGAAGCAAACGCTCGAGAGCACGCGAGCGCCGGATCCCGCGGCCGCGACGAACGCCCCTTCGGCGGCTAGTCTAGGCAGGCGACGGACAGGGTGGCCAGGCGGCCACGGGCAGTGCGCCGCGCGCAAATTCGATAAGGAGACTTGGCTCTGAAGAAAGGCCGCGGCAAGGACCTTCCATCGGACCGGCTGAGCCGCGAACTTACGGCTTTCGCTGGCCATTCGGTTCGCCTCGAGCCGCCAGTGGTGACGGACCCGGCCACGGAGCCGGAGCCGGACACGGAGCCCGCCCGAGAGTCGGCACCCGAACGAGCCAGGCCCCACGTCCTGATCATCGGCGGCGGCGGCACCGGCGGGGCGCTCGCCCACGACCTAACCCTGCGCGGCCTGCGCGTGACTCTCGTCGAGC
>JANYJI010000121.1 GCA_025358525.1 Chloroflexota bacterium
GAAGACGGCTCCTCTTTCTGGGCCAAGTTCATGGGTTTGATGGGGCGCGCTTCGCTCCAGGCCGGGGACGGACTCTGGCTACCGGGCGAGAACGGCATCCACATGCTGTTCATGAGGTTTCCCATCGACGTCGTCTTCGTCTCGCCACGAACCAACGGGCAGGATGGACGCCGGCGCGTTCTCTTCGCGGGTCGCGCCGTGCGTCCCTGGCGTGGAGTCGTCTGGCGCGTCAGCGGGGCCAACGGAGTCCTCGAACTGCCCGTTGGTACGATCGAAGCGACCGGCACCGTCGTCGGTGACGAGATCACGATCGCGCCAGCCTGACGTCGATGTAGTGCCTGCGCAGACCGCCGGCGCTACCCGATGAGCGCGGGATACGTGCCAGGTGAGCCGCATCAGGTAGCGTGCCCGAATGGTATTCCGATCTCTGCCGGCAAGGGCGGGTGCTTTGCTAGACATCGCCTTGCCTCCTGCGTGCGTAGGCTGCGGGGAGGAGGGCTCAACGCTGTGCCGGCGATGCGGTCAAGCCCTCACGGGACGTTTGGGAATGCCCGCGGGCGTCGCCCTCGGGCTGCCGGCAGCGATGCCGATGCCACTCGCTCAGCTGGAGTGGTGCGCCCCGTTTGCCGGCCCAGTCAGAGCCGCCTTGCATCAGCTCAAGTACTCCGGCGAGCGTCGGCTGGCGGCCCCGTTGGGCGCGGCAATGGCGTCTCGCTGGCGGGCGGTCTGCGCCGGTGGAGAGCTGCTGGTGCCAGTGCCTGTTCACCCGGAGCGAGCCCGACAGCGAGGCTACGATCAGGCGGTCCTGCTCGCGAAGGAGATCTCGGCCGGTCTAGCGATGCCCTGGCAGCCGGTCCTGACCAGAACGCGGCACACGCGGCCACAGTTCGATCTTGGGCGAAACGCCAGACGGACTAACGTCTCCGGTGCCTTTGCCTGCACCAGCCAGGCCCAGGCAGCCCGGGTTCGAGGCAAGTGGATTGTGCTCGTGGACGACGTGGTGACGACCGGATCGACGCTCGTGGCGTGCGCGGAGGCGCTCTACGGAGCGGGAGCGTTGGCTGTCTCGGCGTTGGCAGTTGCACGCGAGCGCTGACGCCTACGATGGCTTCGGCGGCTCGCCAATGTTTCATGGCGCCGGCGGCGGGCGATGGTTTCTCGCTAATGCGTGCGGTTGGAAATTGGAGATACCGGCAATACCGGAGGCCGATCTCCCGGGCCGGCTTCTATACTGGCCGCTGGCAGCCGCTCTTCTCTAGGTGCGTTCGCTCTAGCTGGACGTCGGCCCCGCTGAGCGTGCCCCATCTGCGTTTCGGAGGTCAGCCGTGAGGACGATCGTCAAGGGCAAGAACATCGACGTCCCGGAGGATGTCCGGCAGTACGCCGAGCGGAAGATGCACCGCCTCGAGCGCCTCCTGGATGATAGGACCGACGCTGTGGTCGAACTATCGAGCGAGCAGCATCGCAGCGCCGCCGACTCGCAGATCGCCGACTTGATGCTCATGGTCGCTGGACAGACGCTGCGCAGCCATGCCACCGGTCCGACGCACCAGGCAAGCCTCGACGCCGCCATCGATCGTATCGAACGGCAGGCCGTCGACGCGCGGGAGAAGCCGCGCGGCAAGATTCGAGTCGAGGAGGCGTGGGCCCGTCGAATCGCCGGCGAGAATCCCGAGGGCGAAATGCCTGAGGGCGAAGTGCCTGAGGGCGAGAATTCTGCGGGCGAGGGCAGGCCCGCGGCCTCCAAGCGCATCGTCAAGACCAAGCGTTTTGCCATCGAACCGATGTTCGAAGAGGACGCGCTGGAGAGAATGGAGGAGTTGGGCCACCACTTCTTTATCTTCGTGAACGCCGAGTCGGAGAAGCTTTGCGTCCTCTACAAGCGCCGCAGCGGCGACTACGGGCTGATCGAGCCGATGATCGGAGGGGGGTACACGCCAGGGCGCAACGGGCACACAGGCTGACGGAGCGCGCACTTGTGGCAGGACCGGAGGGCGGTAGCGGCTTGGGCCTAGATGGCGGGCGCGGTACCAACGGCAGCGCGACGCAGACCGATGCCCCGCGGGCGACACGCATCCAACTACCGGGCGGCCGCCGTGCGGGCCCTCATCTCCCGATGGCCATGGGCCTGGTCCGCGTGGCCGAGAGAGCGGCCGAGATCGGAGCCACGACCGTCCAAATCTTCAGCGACAACCCCACCGCGTGGCGACGCAGGCCGGCGGCGGCGCCGGCGGCGGCAGCGTTCCGGCGTCGGCTGGCCGACCTAGCGATAGGACACGTGGCGATCCACGCCGCGTACCTGATCAATCTCGCCGGACCAGACGACGAGCTCTTCGCCAAGTCAGTGGCCATGGTGCGCCACGAGATCGAACACGCCCCCGAGTTCGGGGCGCGGTTCGTGAATGTCCACACCGGCTCGCACCGTGGCTCCGGCCGCGACACGGGGGTGGCCCGGATCGTAGACGGCCTGGAGCGAGCCACGGACGGGCTATTCGGCGGCGCCGCGCACCCAGAGGCACCGCTCGTTGTGCTGGAGAACTCAGCGGGCGGCGGCGCCGGCATCGGCTCCACGATCGAAGAGCTGGCCATGATTCTCGAATCCGCCGAAGCGCGGGGCCTGGACGGGCGGCTGGCCGTCTGCCTGGACACCGCTCACCTATGGGGCGCCGGCTATGACGTCTCCAAACCAACCGCGATTGACGACCTCTTGACCGGCTTCGATCGACTGATAGGACTGCAACGTCTGGCGATGATCCACCTCAATGACTCGACCGCTGCTCGGGGCTCGCGTCATGATCGCCACACCCATCTCGGCGAGGGCCTCATCGGGCGCGCGGGTCTGGCTCATCTACTCTGCCATCCGGCCTTGGACCACGTGACCTACTACCTCGAGACCCCTGGCATGGAGGATGGCTTCGACGCCATCAACGTCGCCAGACTTGGGGATCTGGCCTCCGGACAACCCCTCACTCCCGGCCCAGTGGCTACCGGAGAGCCGGCGTGAGGTCGATGCTCGCGGGTACGGGCGCGCGGCTGGCGCAGCCGTGGTCCCGATTGGCGAAGCGCCTTGGTACAGACGCTCGAGAAATGGCCTGCCTGGCCGCCATCGTCCTTGCCGGCGCGGTCCTGCGCTTCGCGAGTCTGCCAGCCCGGGGCGGCTGGGACTCGGACCAAGCGACCACGATGGTCGACCTGCACTCGGCACTTTCGACCGGCCAACTGCCAACGTTTGGGCCGTTGTCCAGCATCCTGACCTTCCATCACGGTGCCCTCTACTACGACCTCATCCTGCCGGCCGCGTGGCTGGGCAACGGCGACCCCGTCTGGGTGGTGGCCGAGATCGCGCTGTTGAGCTTGCTGGTCATCCCGATCGTCTGGTGGATTGCCCGAACCATCGGTGGCGCCGCGGCAGGCCTGACGGCCGGGTTGATGGCGGCGACCTCTGCCAGCCTAATAGGCTACGCGACGTTCATCTGGAATCCCACAGTCGTCGAGCCGGGAGGGGCCATCGCCTTCCTGGGGGCCTGGCAGGCGGTACGGACGCGCCGACCCGCCTGGTGGGCAGTTGCGGCCGTAGGAGCAGCTTTCGTCTCTCAGGCGCATGTCGCGGCGGGGGTCATCGTGCTGCCGCTGGGGGTGGCGCTCCTCGTCGATCTGAGGCACGGCCCAGCTGCGCGACGCAGGCGCGTCCTGGGCTGGGGTCTGGCCGGAGTCGCCATCCTCGTCGCCACGTATCTGCCGCTGATCGCCTGGGAGATGCGCCACGACTTCGCCGAGACGCGCGGAATCGTCGCCTACTTCACTCAGCCAAACGCCGGTTCATCGGTGGGACCCCTGTTGCGATTGGTCTTCGCCACGATCCGCATTCTGGCCTGGCCACTTACCCGTTGGCCCATGATCGACCTCAGGCCCGCCTTCCTGCCGGCTTTCACACTGGCGTCGGTAGTCCTCATCGGCCTGGCGTGGCGTATCGGCGCGACAACCAGTCGGAAGCCCGACGGCCCAGAGCCGCAGGCGTCGCCGCGGCCACTGCGGCAGCAGCAGGAGGCCGTCCCTTCGGAGATCGAGCGACTAGGCGTTCGTTTCATCGGGGGCTTGCTGCTGCTGCTCGTCGTGGTCCTCGGTCTCGGGCTCCACTCCGTGTCGGAAGTCCAGGCGCTGCCCACCGAGCAATACCACGTCGTAGCCGATCCCCTCGTTCTCGTGGCCGTGGGGCTCATCGTGGGTGGTTTGTGGCGGGCCGTGCCGGGCCGTGGCCTCGTGGCCGCCCGTCGGTTGGCCGCAGCGGCGTTCGTGGTCGTGCTGGTTGCCTGGAATGCCGGCCATTGGCCACCTCTGACCTCGGCTGATGGCGGCTGGCCGGCGGCGCAGGCAGCGGCGGCTCGGATCCAACGTGAAGCGGACGGTTCGACCGTGGCCTTCGTACCCCTGTTCGAGGCCAAGGGCAGCGACGCCTACTCCTACCCTCTCACCGTCGAAGGCGTCTCCATCGAGACGCCGGAGGAGGCCACGATCATCGTGGTCCTGTGCGATACGTTCTGGACCGAGGGTTGCGATGGTTCCGCCGAGGAGGCCTGGCTGGCTCAGAGCAAGCTGGGGCCCCTCCTCAAGATGGATCGATTCCACGCCGCGCCTGATCGTATTCTGACCGTATATAGGAAGGTGCCATGAGGCTGCGGTCGGCAGACCTACCAGTCGACTTGCGGCCAGGCTCCGGTGCTTGGTCGGCCGACTGAGGTCCGAGGAGCTGTGGCGCCTTGGAGCGACAGACGGCCCGACCCTACTGCTCATGGACAGGTTCGAGGCCGCGCCTCGGCGGATACTCTCGGTCTACGGTCGGTAGCCCTGATCACCGCCGTGGTCGGAAACCCGCCCACACATCGCCGAGAGACGAAGCCGCGCCCATCAGAGGTAACCGCGCGACATGGGCTAGCCCTGTTCGCGGCCCAGGCGCGCCCGAGGTGGCATTGGCCGTGGCATGGACCGGACGACGTGTCCGGCCACGGCGGCCGACATCATCGGCGTATCGCGGCGATCCTCCAGCACCCGGCGCGACTCCACCGGCCGGTCGTCGGGGCGCATGCCCGCGTAGCTTCGACCGAAACGCCGCACCCGAACGGCCAGGTAGTACTCCATGATCTGTCGGACCTGCGGCTCCGATAGAACCTCGTCGGCGCGGAGAGCGTATTCCACGCGGGCAGTCGGATTCGCAGCGCCAGACACCACGGCACCCAAATACAGCGGTGCGTCGGCGTCATCGCGTATTTCACGCAGACCGCGGGCAAGTTTGGTGGCCGTCCCGAGGGACGGCATTCGGTCGCCTCGGATGAGCCGGGATATGGTGGAGTGGTCCACGCCAGACTGCTGCGCCAATTGGCGCTGCGACATCTTCTTAGCCTTGAGCTGCGCCCTGAGCCATTCGTTGAAGGCTCGGGCGTTCTGTCCGCTCATACGCCTCGCGGGCTCCCCGGTACGATGCATTGCCCCAATACTGGAACTATCGGAGCGGGTGGCGAAAGCGTGAATGGCCCTTTGGTACTCACGTGTATCGACTACCGGCGACCTCGATAAGGTGACTCCACAGTCACGCCAGGGCATTCTGAAGGTCGTTTCGGGTCCCACCCGAGGAACCTGGAGTCTGCGGCGGGCCTAAGGGCGCCCGGTCAACCCAGGGCCAGCCCCGAACCAGCACTCGGAGGCGCGCTCGAACGACATCTCGGCGGTCAGAAGCCGACTCTAGTCGCACGGACGAAGCACAGCGGCGGAAGATCGGATCCCGGGCTAGGCGGCGCCCAGAGGCCACCTGAAGCCGCCTCAGCCGGTCAGTGCAGTGCCCGGCGCCACTTCCTCGACCTCCATGCCGCCTGCGCGAGGCTTGGAGGAGATCACGTAGGCGATGGAGCCGAGCAACACGATCGAGAAGACGCTTATTGCTCGGTCGACGAGGACGATGGCCAGCGCGTGACCTGGGCTGGCCTTGAAGACACCGGTCAAGACCAGACCCATGCCGCTCTCCACGAGCCCAATGCCGCCAGGGGTAAAGGGAATAGCCGTCAGTAGAGAACCGATCAGGGCCACGAACATGGCGCCGGAGAAGCCCAGATCGACGTCTGCGAAACCAAGGGCACGAATGACGAAGAACAACCGAAGGGCTTCGGTTATCCAGATGAGGCAGGTCAGGAGGCCAAGCAACGGCAGACCCTTGAAGCCCACGGAGCCGAAGACCCCCTCTTCGAAGCGATCGTAGAAATCCGCGACCTTATCGGGCAGCGGCAGTATTCCGATCACCTTGCGACCGAAGCTGCGCATGACAACCAGCGCCACGATCAGCAGAACGACCACGACCACGCCGACGGCGAAGATGAGTTGTGCCGTGGGCGGCAGGTCGTTCAGGCTGCCGTGGAACTTCCAGTATCCGGCCAGCAGACCCAACACCGCGATAGCAATGAGGTCCAGGATCCGCTCCATGAAGACCGTGCCCAGGGTCTTCGTGGCCGAAACCGGGCTGTTGAGCTTCAGAAGGTAGGCTCGGTAGAGATCGCCGAGCTTGGCAGGCACGATGCAGTTGACGAGCCAGGAGAGGAACAGGATCTCAGTCCCATCCTTGATCTTGACTTTGTACCCGGCGCCGCGCAGGAGCTTGGTCCAACGCCAGCCGCGCAGGGGGAAGCCCACGTAATAGATTAGGAATGCAAGCAGGACGAGCGAGAGGTTGGCCCGGCCGATGTCCGTCGGGAGTTCGCCCAGGTACTGTCGGTTCAATACGGCTGCGATGGCGATGATGACCACCGGGACGACGATCGATAGAATCGTCTTGGGCTCGCGCAGCCGCCGGACCAGCGACATCTGTTCGGCTGGCGGCACCTCAACCATCGCCTCGGGGTTGGTGAAAGCCTCAGCCTCCTGGCCGAGTGAATCCCCGATCGGGTGGCGGTGGTGCTCTTGCTGTTCGGTCACCTGTTCTCCCCCGAGGTCTGGGCACGGCGTCGGCCATTCCCGCGCATGGATTGAATCAGTTTCGCGAAGGGCGTCCACGCACGAACATAGAAGGTGGCTCGGTTCGGATGCATCTCGACACCGGCCAGGGACGCCAGCAGGCCGGCCGGCGTACTGGGGTCACCGAAGACCGCATTTGACGAGACGCCCACCTCAAGCACGGTGTGCGAGTCTGAGGCGCAGACACCGGGCAGATTGTGCTCCCTGGCAAAGAGGACGGCTTGTTCGTTGGCCGATCCGCCGACCACCCGGGCATTGTAGACCTCGACCCAGTCTACCCTGTCGGCGATCTCTTCGAGGCGCAAGCCGCTCTTGCGGCCGAAGCCACGCAGGCCGTCGAATGGATGGGGAACGCCGACCAGGCCACCCTGCTCACGAATTGCCGCGATCGTCTCCACGGCCGAGAGGCCCGGCGGCACGGCCCGCTCGATAAAGATTGCGATCAGGTCGCCATCGATCGTCTTGACTTCCTCGCCGATGAAGACCCTCAGCTCGCGGGGGGCTGCGTCACGCGCGCGAAGAGCGCCGTCGATACGGTCATGGTCGGTGATCGCCAGGTGCGTCAGGCCGCGAGCTGCCGCAACTCGCACGACCGCAGCCGGTGTCGCGAGCGAATCGAAGCTGGCGCTGGTGTGGCAGTGCAGGTCGATGAAGGCCGGAACGGCACCACCGCGGGAGAATGGCGCCGGGGCTGTCATCAGGCCTGCGGACCAAGGTACTTCTTGAAGAAGTCGAAATGCTCCAGGGCGATGCCGGTTCCGAGAGCGACGCAATGCATCGAGTTGTCAGCGACGTGGCAGGGTACACCGGTGACCTGGGTGAGCAGCTTGTCGATGTTCCGTAGCAGCGAGCCACCGCCTGACATGACCATGCCCTTGTCGATGATGTCGCTGGACAGTTCCGGCGGCGTCTGCTCGAGGACGAGGCGGACGGCACCGATGATCTGCTGGAGCGGCGGCTCGATGGCCTCCATCACCTCTGAACTGGCGATAGAGATCGTACGCGGCAGGCCGGCAATCAGGTCGCGGCCGCGCACGTCCATCGTGAGCTCGCGCTCGAGGGGCAGAGCGGTGCCGATCTGGATCTTCACATCTTCGGCCGTCCGGTCGCCGATCATGAGGTTGTACTTCTTGCGGATGTAGCTATGGATCGCCTCGTCGATCTTGTTACCGCCCACTCGAAGGCTCGTGGAGACCACGATCGCGCCGAGGGAGATAACCGCGATCTCGCTGGTGCCACCACCGATGTCGATGATCATCGAGCCAGACGGGCCGCTGATCGGGACGTTGGCCCCAATCGCGGCGGCAATAGGCTCTTCGATGAGGTAGGCCTCGGCGGCTCCGGCCTTGAGAGCTGCGTCACGAACTGCGCGCTTCTCGACGCTGGTGACGCCAGCCGGAACGCTGATCATCACTTCCGGCTTGCCCCAACCGAAGCGGCGTCCCTGCTGGACGCGATGGATGAAGTGGTCCAGGAGCGCCTCGGTGATGACGTAGTCGGCTATGACGCCGTCTCGCATTGGGCGAATGGCCTGGATGTTGCCAGGCGTGCGACCGATCATCTCGCGGGCCTCTTCGCCGACCGCCACGATGTGGTTCTGGTCGTCGACAGCGACTACGGAGGGCTCCATCATGACGATGCCCTGGCCCTTGACGTAGACGATGATGTTGGCCGTGCCCAGGTCGATTCCGATCTTCATGCCAGTGCGCTAAGTTCCTTCCGAAAGCCGTTCGATCCTGGCCCCGAGTTCCAGGAATTTCGCGTCGATCTTCTCATAGCCGCGATGGACGTGGTGCGCGCCCCGAATCGTGGTGACGCCGTCAGCGGCCAGAGCGGCAAGGATAAGCGACGCACCGGCTCGAAGGTCGCCGATCTCAAGTTCGGCGCCGTGCAGTGGTGACGGGCCGGTGATGACGGCATGGTGCTGATCCAAGATTTCCACGTCGGCCCCCATGCGGCGCAGCTCGCCGAGCCATTCCAGGCGATCCTCGAAGACTGCCTCGTGGACGTGGCTCAAACCGCTGGCCTGGGTAAGCAGCACGCACGTCGGCGGCTGCAGATCCGTGGCCAGTCCCGGATATGGCTGGGTCTCGATATCGGAACAACGCAGTGGCTTGACGTCGGCCGACGTGGCGTCCACTTCAATGGTATTGCCGCTCGAGCTGAGCGAGATGCCCATCTCGTCCATGATGCTCATGAACGCCCCGAGGTGGTTGCACGGTGCGCCTTCAAGCGTAAGGCGTCCATGGGTTACGCCCGCGGCCACGATGAAGGTTCCTGCCTCAATCCGGTCTGGCACGACCGAGTGGTCTGCGCCGCGGAGACGGCGACGGCCCTCGATTTCGATCCGGTTGGGTGCGGTGCGCTCGACCTGGGCACCCATCTTCCGCAGGAACTCGATCAGGTCGTCGACCTCGGGCTCCTGTGCGGCCGGCTCGATGACCGTGTGGCCGTCGGCCAGGACGGCGGCGAGCATCGCGTTCTCGGTGCCCATCACGGTGATCTGGGGAAAGTTGATGTGGCCGCCCCGCAACCGGCCGGGGGCCTTGGCGAAGTAGTAGCCGTTGCGATACTCAATCTCGGCGCCGAGGGCCCGCATGGCGTCGACGTGCAGGTTGACCGGCCGCCGACCTATGCGATCTCCGCCCGGGTTGCTGATGATGACCCGCCCAAAGCGGGTGAGCAGCGGGCCGAGCAGGATGAAGCTGGCGCGCATCTTGGCCGCCGCCTCGAGAGGTACAAAGAGCCACTCGGCGTCGCCGGAAGCAATCTCGTACACGTTCGGCGCCGGGTGGTCCACAGTCACGCCGATATCGCACAGGACCTCGGCCAGGACGCGCACGTCCTCGATCTCGGGGACGTTGGTGAAGCGGCAGCGCTCGCCCGTCAGCGTGGCCGCGGCCATCAGCTTCAGGGCAGCGTTCTTGGCTCCGCTGATCGAGACCGAACCCTCGAGTCGGTGACCACCCTCGATCCGCAGAACTTCGGGTGCCACCGGCTCCGGCTTGTACTCCCAGTGGAAAGGTCGCGCGTCAGCCATTCACTACTCGTCCGGAGGTTCGTTGTGATGGGGCGGTCGGGACGTGTGAAGCCGGACCGCTTCGTGTTCCCCCCGAGCAGTGCCACGCGGTCCACGCTCCGCCACGCGGAGACGGATCAAGGCCCGCTGAAGCGCGGCCCGGGCGCTTGCCAAATCTGCCGGTTCAACGAAGCCACCTTCAAGGGCGCGCTCGGCCTCACGGCGAGCACGCTCCGCACGTTCAACGTCAATCTCGGAGGCCATGTCGGCCGTCTCAGCCAGCACCACGACGCGGTCCGGTCGGACCTGGATGAAGCCACCGAAGATGGCGAACTCCTCTTCCTCGCCCGACCTCTTGACGCGAAGGACGCCCTGGCCAAGCAGAGAGATCAGCGGAGCGTGATGCGGCAGGATACCCATCTCGCCCTCGCTGCCGGGCACGATGACCTCGTCGACGTCGCCCTCAAAGGCGAGCCGTTCCGGAGTGACTATCTCCAGATGCAGGGTCATCTACTCAATTCCTTCTTCTTCGCCCCGGTCGGGGCCGTGGCCGAGCCCGGCAAAGCGGGAGCGAGCCGCGGCGACGGACGGCACAGCCGCTCGCGTGGCGCCCATCGCGAATGCGATTATGCGCCCCCCCGGCTTGCTGGGATCGCGATGGCTGGTGCCGGCCAAGCGCCGCGCTTCGGTCACTTCGCCAGCTTAGCCGCATTAGCCCGGACGTCGTCCAGAGTGCCGGCCAGGAAGAACGCCTGCTCGGGTAGGTCATCGACCTTGCCCTCCAGGATCTCCTTGAACGAAGCCACGGTGTCGCGGATCGGCACGTACACGCCGGCTCGTCCGGTGAAGACCTCGGCCACGTGGAACGGCTGACTATTGAAGATCTGGAGGCGGCGCGCCCTGGCGACCGTGGCCTTGTCCTCTTCCGAGAGTTCGTCGATGCCCAGGATCGAGATGATGTCCTGCAGGTCGCGGTAACGCTGCAGCACTCGCTGGACCTCGCGCGCCGTGTCGTAGTGCTCCTGGCCCACGACCAGCGGATCGAGAACTCGGGAGGTCGACGTCAGCGGATCGACGGCGGGGTAGATGCCCAGCTCGGCGATGGCGCGTTCGAGGCGGATCGTCGAGTCGAGATGGCCAAAGGTGGTTGCCGGGGCAGGGTCCGTGTAGTCGTCCGCTGGCACGTAGACGGCCTGGAGCGAGGTAATCGAGCCTTTCTTGGTCGAGGTGATTCGCTCTTGCAGGGCGGCCATCTCCGTCGCCAGGTTCGGCTGGTAGCCCACCGCCGAAGGCATCCGACCAAGTAGGGCCGAGACTTCGGAGCCGGCCTGAGTGAAGCGGAAGATGTTGTCGATGAAGAGGAGGACGTCGCGGCCCTCAACGTCGCGGAAATACTCGGCCATCGTCAGGGCGGTCAGGCCTACGCGCTGACGCGCACCGGGCGGCTCGTTCATCTGGCCGAAGACGAAGGCCGTCTTGGCGATGACCCCTGACTCGGTCATCTCATGGATCAGGTCGTTGCCCTCGCGGGACCGTTCGCCCACGCCTGCGAAGACCGAGTAGCCGGAATGCTCCGAGGCTACGTTGCGGATCAGCTCCTGGATGATGACCGTCTTGCCCACGCCGGCGCCGCCGAAGACGCCGATCTTGCCACCCTTGGCGAAGGGACAAACCAGGTCGATGACCTTGATCCCCGTCTCGAAGATTTCGGTCTCGGTCGTCTGCTGGTCGAAGGCGGGCGCCGGGCGGTGGATCGGCAGATACTCAGTCGCCTCGACCGGGCCCTTCTCGTCGATCACCTCGCCGAGGACGTTGAAGACGCGGCCGAGGGTGCCCTGTCCAACCGGAACGGTGATGGGGCTGCCCGTGTCCCTGGCCTCAGTTCCGCGGGCCAGGCCGTCGGTCGTGGTCATGGCGACGCTGCGGACCCAGTTGTTGCCCAGGTGCTGCTGAACTTCGCAGACGATCTTCCCACCGTCGCCGCGACTGATCACCACGGCGTTGTAGATCGCCGGGAGCTGCCCGGCCGGGAACTCTATGTCGACGACTGGGCCGGTGATCTGGATCACCTTACCAACGGCCGTTGGGCCATTGGTCCCGATCGAGGTAAGGGCGGCGGTCGCCATTGTGCTGTCGTTGCCTCCTGTCGCCGGGTTCTAGCGCGCCTGCGCGCCGGAAGCGATTTCGATTAGTTCTCTGGTGATGTTGGCCTGACGGGCCTTGTTATAGCTGAGGGTCAGGTCGTCGATTAGTTCGTCTGCGTTCTCGGTGGCGTTCTTCATGGCCACCATCTGACTGGAGAAGAAGCTAGCCGTGCTTTCGAGGGCGGCCTGGTAGAGCCGCGTGCCGACGTAACGCGGCAGTAGTTCGTTAAGGACGATCTCTGGCGCCGGCTCGAAGATGAACTGCGCGCCTGGGATGCCGTGGGTATCCGAGCTGGCCCTGATGGGCAGCAGTTGGATCATGTCGGCCCGCTGAACGAGGGTCGACACGAAGCGCGTGAAGACGATGTCGACCTGGTTGTACGTGCCCGCCTCGTACTCGTCGGAGATGAGCCGGGCCAGCGGCAGGATGTCGTCGAATGAGGGCCGATCGCCGAAGCCGGCGAAGTGGGCGATGATCGGCACCCGGGCGCGACGCATGGCGTCACGGCCCTTGCGACCGACGGTGACCATCTCCAGGTCGCCCAGGTGTTCGATGATCTGCTTGGAAACGAAACGGACGGCGTTCGTGTTGAGGGGCCCGGCCAGGCCGCGATCGCTGGTGACAAGGACGATCAGCCGCTTGCCGCCTTCCCGCCGGCTCAGGAGGGGGTGCTCATCAGCGCCCAGGACCGCCGCCAGGTCAGCCAGGATCTCGTCGATCAGCTCCGAATAAGGCCGGGCGGCCAGGGTCGAATCCTGGGCGCGCCGCAGCTTCGACGCAGCCACGAACTGCATCGCTCGGGTGATCTGCATGATGTTCCTCGACGCGTTGATGCGTCTTCGGATGTCTCGCTGGCTTGGCACGGTGCTTCGGTCGCCTTCCTACGCCAGGAACGTCTTGCGGAATTCGTTGGCCGCCGCTTCCAGGGCCTCGGCCGTGTCATCGTCGAGAACCTTAGTCGTAGCCAGCTTCTGCATGACGTCGCTGCGCTGAGTTTCGAGGTATCGCGTGAACTGGGCCTCGAACTCCTTGACGCGCGGCGTCGGGATGTCGTCGAGGAGACCGATGGTGGCCACGTACAGGATGGCCACCTGGCGCTCCAGCGGAACGGGCACGTACTGCGGCTGCTTGATGACCTCGGACAGCTTCTCGCCGCGGGTGAGCTGATCGCGGGTGGCCTTGTCCAGATCCGATGCGAACTGGGCAAAGGCGGCGAGGGAGCGGTATTGGGCCAGGTCAAGCTTCAGCGGGGCGGCGACCTTCTTCATGGCCTTGGTCTGAGCCGCCGATCCGACGCGCGAGACCGAGACGCCGATGTTCAGCGCGGGCCGCTGACCGGCGTTGAACAAGTCCGTCTCCAGGAAGATCTGGCCGTCCGTGATCGAGATTACGTTGGTCGGGATGTAGGCCGAGATGTCGCCGGCCTGGGTTTCGATGAGAGGCAGCGCCGTGAGCGATCCGCCGCCGTTCTCAGCGCTCATCCGCGCGGCCCGCTCGAGGAGGCGGCTGTGGACGTAGAAGACGTCGCCCGGATAGGCTTCGCGGCCGGGCGGCCGGCGCAGCAGGAGGCTCATCTCGCGATAGGCCCAGGCATGCTTGGAGAGATCGTCGTAGACGCACAGCGCGTCCTTGACCAGCTGGCCGCCAATCTGGACGCCGTTCTCCATGACCTCCTCGCCCATGGCGCAGCCCGCATACGGGGCGAGGAATTGGAGCGCGGCCGATTCCTCGGCCCCGGCCACGACGACGATGGTGTGCTCCATTGCCCCGTGCTGCTCCAGCACGGCCACGACCTTGGCCACGGTCGAGAGTTTCTGGCCGATGGCCACGTAGATGCAGACCAGGCCCTTGCCCTTCTGGTTGATGATCGTGTCGATTGCCAGGGCGCTCTTGCCGGTCTGGCGGTCGCCGATGATCAGCTCGCGCTGGCCCCGACCGATCGGGATGAGGGCGTCGATGGCCTTGATGCCGGTCTGGACCGGCGTGTCGACCGACTGACGGGTGATGACGCCGGGGGCGATGCGCTCAACGGGGCGAGTCGCGGTCGTGGAGATCGGGCCCTTGTCGTCCAGAGGACGTCCGAGCGGATCCACCACGCGGCCCAGGAGCGCGGCCCCGACGGGCACTTCTACGACGCGGCCCGTTGTCTTGACCGTGTCGCCTTCCTTGATCGTCGTGGAGTTGCCGAGGATGACGGCGCCGACGGTCTCCTCTTCGAGGTTGAGGGCCATGCCCATGACGCCGCCGGGGAACTCGAGCAATTCCGACGAGAGCGCGCCCGAGAGGCCGTAGATCTGGGCGATCCCGTCCCCGACCTCAACGACCGTGCCGATACTGCGCGACTCGGCGCCCGCGTCGAAGCTCTCGATCGTGTTCTTGATGATGCTGACGATCTCGTCTGAGCGAATGGCCATTCCTTCTCCGTTCGGCCGTGGAGGCCCCGGGTGTCGAGCCGAATCTCGGCCTCGACCTCCCGCGTCTAGGTCGTTCCCTGGATCAGCCGCCCGCGCAGCCGCTCGAGGCGGCCACGGACGCTGGCGTCGATCAATCTATCGCCGATCTTGATGGTGAGCCCTCCCAGGAGCCCAGGATCGACCATCGTGGCGAGTTCTACTTTGAAGCCGGCCAGTTCCTGAACACGCGCCCGCACCGCTGCCAGTTCCTTCTCGGAAAGTGGCTCCGGCGTGGTCACTGTGGCGGCGACGATGCCGCGCGCCTGCCGGACTTTGGCGTCGTACTCATCGCTAACCGATGGCAGGACGTTGAAACGACCCCGTTTCGCCAGGAGCAGGGCCAGGTTCAAGGCGGGCGGCGAGACGTGCATGCCGAGCAGCTGCTCGACGACCTTGCGCCGCTCGAGGAAGGGCGCGGCCGGGCTGTCTACGGCCCGGGCGACCCGCTCGTCGCGGGCCAGCTCCGCCGCCAGGGCCAAATCACGCTGCCACTCGTCGACCGCATCGTCACGCACAGCCAGCTCGAAAGCTGCCTCCGCGTAGCGCCGCCCGGCCCCGATGCGTGGCATCAGTTCTCAAGCCCCTCGCCGATGCTGTGCTCGGCCAGGAACTCCTCGACGAGGCGGCGCTGGCGGGGTTGGGTCATCGATTCGCCCACCACCTTGCCGGCGGCAGCGAGGGCCAGATCGGCGACCTGGCCCCGCAGATCCGCCAGGGCACGATCTCGCTCAGCGACGATATCCGCGGCAGCCTTCTCGTGGAGTCGGCCCAATTCTTCGCGGGTGGCGGCGATATCCGCGTCCCGCAGATCCTGGGCGGCCTTCTGAGCCGTGGCGATTAGCGCCTGGGACTCGCGCCGGGCCTCGGAGATGAGGCGTTCGCGCTCGGACGCAGCCGCGTCCCGCTCCTTGCGGGCCTGGTTCGCGTCATTTAGCCCCTGCTCGATTCGAGCCTTACGCCCGGCGAGGATGTTCGCAATCGGCTTGAAGGCAAACAGCCAGATCAAGGACAAAAAGAAGATGAAGTTGAGGGCAGAGACGATGACCCAGAAGAAGTTGATCGAGAGGCCGGGCGCGCTGGCTGTCGCCGGCGCTACTTCTGCGAGGAGATGCACGGTTTGCGCTCCGTCCAATCCGACCTACTTGGCGGCCGGGAGGACCATGGCCAGGATGCCGACGACGATGGCGAGAACGCCGAGACCTTCGGCGAACGCTGCGAGCAGGATCGCGTTGCTGCGGATAGCGCCGGCCGCATCAGGGTTGCGCCCGATGGCATTGCTAGCCATACCGCCCAGGAGACCGATGCCGATGCCGGGGCCAATGACTCCAAGGGCCGCCAGGCCGGCTCCGATGTGCTCCATTTGTTGGACCTCCTCTACTCCGGCCGAGGCCGGGTAGTCGACTGGTGGGCGGTCAGGCCGCCTCGGGCATTGGGTTGTCGGCACCTTCGAGCACCGTGGATCCTTCCGCGAAGTCGCCAGCATGCGCCGGCTTGTGTTCTTCCTCGCCATGCCCTTCGATGGCCATGACTATGAACACCAGGGTCAGGACAGAGAAGATGAGAGCCTGGATCAGGTTCAACAGAGCTTCAAGGCCGATGATCGATACGGGGATCACCGCCACAGTAAGGGCCGTGATCACGGCGAGGGCAACCTCACCGCCGTAAATGTTGCCGAAGAGTCGCATCGCCAGGGTAACGGGCTTCACCATCTCAAGAAAGAGCTCGATGAGCCCGATGTACATAGCCAGAAAACCGGCTCCGACGCCGTGGCGGAACTCGCCGATCGGGAAAAACTTCGTTAGGTAGTTGCGTACGCCTAGACGACGGAATCCCTCAAACTCGAAGATGCAGAACGAGGTAAGAGCCAGGCCAATGGTGATGTTGACATCGCTGGTCGGCGCCCGCAGTTGCTCGATCCTGCCGATAGGCGGCACCAGGCCGCTCCAGTTCGAGAAGAGGATTAGCACGAAGAATCCGGCGAAGATCGGGTAATAGCGTCTTGATTTCTCACCGGCCAATCCAGCCGAGAAGTCGGAGCCGAATTCGTACGCCCACTCGACTGCGTTCTGCAAGCGACCGGGAGCCAGCTTCATCCGCCGCGTAGCGATGAAGCCCACCAACAGAATAAAGGCCATCACGATCCACATAGTCAGGATCGTTGAGCTGATGCTGGGGTGGAAGTAGATCATCGGCAAGGGGTTCGGAGCGGAGTCGGGCTGGAGATCGATGATCACCGCCGGTGGCGGCATCTCGATCGTGCTGGTGACAAAGCAGGCCGGGAAATCGCATGCCTGGCCCGGCTTACCTTCCTTGGGGAAAGGCGGAACGAGCATGATCGCCAGGAGGTCGAGGACAACCACCGCGAGCGCCAGCAACAGCAAGACGCGACCAGACGACAGGCGTCGGCGCTTCTGGGCCGGCTCAGCCAGCGGGGCTACGCCCTCTATAAATTCGATCTTCTCGGGCGTTGCGCCCGGGTCGGTCGTCACACTTGCTCCGTTTGGCGGCGGCCCGCAAGTACCGTTATCGTCGATCCTCTTCGTCAAGTTGCTTGAGGAATCTGGCAATCAATCGCCAGCAGCCAATCGCGCCACTTGTCCCGCCGATCGCGAACCCGATCAGGACGAAGATCGGGATCGTCCCCAGGCGCTGGTCCAGCCAGTACCCGGCGAGCGTGCCCGCCAGGACAGTCAGGATCAAAACGAAGCCGATCTCCGAGAAGAGAGCAATGTAGCCCGACGACTTCCCAAGACCGTTCATTCTTTTCCCTGGCAGAGCGCCGTGAGTGTAGCAGCCGATTTCCGGGGACGCTCACCCCCCAAAAGCGCCATACCCGGAACGTAGAAGGGCTCTGCCGAGCGGTCATTCGAGCCGCTCAGGGCTGGCTTCGTCGGCCGGTCGGCCTTCACGCCTCCGACGTCGGAGGGGCGGGATTCGGATCGTTGTCCCTGCCTCCCGAGTAGGAGTCTGCGTCGAGACTCTCCTCGATCGCGCCCGCTCCACCGCCAATCCGCTCGATGAAGAAGAGGGCCAGTCCGAACAGGAGGACCAGGCCCAGGAAGGCGTACATTTGGTTCGTTTGCGACAGCACGAGCGAGAGCACGGCCAGCAGGATGCAGACGCCGTAGATCAGCAGAACGGTGCCGCGATGGGAGAGGCCCAAGTCCAACAGGCGGTGATGGATGTGGCCCCGGTCCGCAGCGAAAGGCGATCGCCCGGACGCGGTGCGTCGAACGATGATCCAGAACGTGTCCATGATCGGCACGCCTAGCACCAGGGCGGCCACGGCAACCTTGGCGGCGCCGAGGATCGAGAGAACCGCCAGCGAGTAGCCGACCACCATGATTCCGCTCGTCCCGCTGAAGATCGAGGCCGGGTGGAAGTTCCAACGCAGGAATCCGGCCAGGGCCCCGGCGAGGATGAAGCACAGAAGCGCGACCAGGGGTTCGTTCTCCTTGGTGCCGAAGCCCAGGCTGATTGTGCCTAGGGTCACTGCGGCGATGAGGGCGATGCCGGTGGAGAGGCCGTCCAGACCGTCGATGAAGTTGATGCTGTTGACCATGCCGACGATCCAAACCACCGTGGTTACAGCCGCGACAATGCCGGCCATCTGGAGCGTACCGCCCTGGGCGAACGGGACGTTGAGCGTGGTCACGGTCACCCCGAGGCCAACTGCCACCCCGGCCAGCGCCAACTGCCCCACCAACTGGTAGCGCGCCCGGAGCTGGAAGACATCATCGAGCAGGCCGATACCGGCTGCCAGGAAGGCTCCGCCAAGCAGGGCCGCCAGCTGCGTCGGGCCTACCCCGGGCGACAGATCCACGAAGTTGAGACCGAGACCGAAGTTGAGGCCCAGCATCAGGAGGGAGGCGGAGATGAAGCCAACGGCGATGGCGACGCCCCCGCCGCGGGCCACGGTCCGGGTGTTGACGCGCCGCGCCTCCGGCCGATCGACCATGCCCCGGCGCCGGGCTATAGCCCTGACCAGTGGGGTCAGCGCGAAACTCACGGCGAAGGCCACGAGAAAGCCCACGATGACGGCCGGAAGGACTTCGACGGCGTGGGGCGACAGCTTCACGGCCGAGCCTGACCTGCCGTCCGACGCGAGAGCGGTCGGCTGAGCCGAGCAAGTGGGCCGCTGGCACGGATTGGGACGATGGCCCAATCTCGGCTGGGGTTCCGGCTGCGACCGGTGGCCGGGCGCGTGACGGACTGCGTGGTTCAGTCCTCCCGAAGTCCCGGAACCGGGAAGCGGGCGCACATGTCGCGGACCTGGGCCGCAAGTGTGGCCTGATTGGATGCATCGTCACGGGTCACGATGGCCGACACGATCGTCTCGCCGATCTGCCGCATCTCCGGCTCGCGGAAGCCGCGGCTGGTGGTGGCCGGCGTGCCGACTCGAATGCCGGACGCGATGTTGGGTGGATTCTTGTCGAACGGGATGGCGTTCTTGTTGACGGTAATGCCGATCTCGTCGAGCAGGTGCTCCGCCTCGCGGCCGGTCACGCCCAGCGGCGTAACGTCGACCAGCATGAGGTGGTTGTCCGTGCCGCCGGAGACGACGCGGGCGCCCTTATCACTCAGAGTCGCCGCCAGCACCTTGGCGTTGGCGATCGTCTGGCGCTGGTCGTCGCGGAATTCATCTGTGTTGGCGAGACGAAGGGCGACGGCCTTGGCGGCGATGACGTGCATCAGCGGGCCGCCCTGAGTGCCAGGGAAGACGCTCTTGTCGACGGCCTTGCTCAGGTCCTCGCGACAGAAGATCAGGCCACCGCGCGGGCCGCGCAGGGTCTTGTGAGTGGTCGTCGTGACGATGTCGGCGTGGCCGAACGGGCTCGGGTGCAACCCCGCTGCGACGAGGCCGGCGATGTGGGCCATGTCGACGAACAGCAGCGCGTCGACGCTCTTGGCGATCGCCCCCATCCGCTCGAAGTCGATTGTGCGGGGGTACGCGCTGGCGCCGGCGACGATCATTTTGGGCCGAACCTCGGCCGCCTGCTTCTCCAGCGCGTCGTAGTCGATCTGCTCGGTCGTCGGATCGACGCCGTAGGCATGGACCTCGAACCACTTGCCGCTGAAGTTGACCGGCGAGCCGTGGGTCAGATGGCCGCCGTGGGCCAGATTCATGCCCAGGATCTTGTCGCCGATCTGCAGGACGCTGAGATAGGCCGCCATGTTGGCTTGGGCCCCGGAGTGAGGCTGGACATTGACGTGCTCAGCGCCGGGGAAAAGGGCGAGGGCGCGCTCCTGGGCCAGTCGCTCGGCGATGTCCACGAACTCGCAGCCGCCGTAGTAGCGCTTGCCCGGCAGGCCCTCGGCGTTCTTGTTGGTCAGCACCGAGCCCGCGGCTTCCAGCACCGCGTCGCTGACGAAGTTCTCGGACGCGATCAGTTCGAGCGTGGCGTGCTGCCGCTTTTCCTCGCCGACGATGGCGTCGTAGAGCGCGGGATCCTGCGACTGGAGACTGGACACGGATGAACCCTCAGGGCCGGATGTGCTTCGCTTCGTAGTCGCGGATCTTCTGGACGCGACGCTCGTGGCGGCCACCCGCGAAGGGGGTCTGCAGCCACACGCGCAGCCAGCGCAGCGCGTCCTCGGTGCTCGGGGCGGTCTTCGCCCCGAGCGCGAGAACGTTCGAATCGTTGTCGGTGCGCGTCAGCCGCGCCGTTTCGTCGCTCGTCACGACAGACGCCCGCGCCCCGTCCACCTTGTTCGCCGCGATGCTCACCCCGATCCCGGTCGCACAGACGACCACGCCGAGATCCGCCTCACCGCGCGCGACGCGCTCCGCGACGGGAATCGCGAAGTCCGGGTAGTCCACCGACTCCGTGGCGGAGCCGGTGCCCGCGTCCGTGACCTCGTGGCCCAGCCGCACAAGCTCGGCCCGCACGGCCTCCTTGAGCGGAAACCCGGCGTGATCGCTGCCGACCGCGACCCTCATGCCCGCTGGGCCGCAACCTGTGGCACCGCCGTCAGCCAGCCGTGACGGTCGGGCACGTCGCCCTTGAGGATGTCGAAGAACGCGCCCTGGATGGCCTTGGTCACGGGTCCGCGCTCGCCGTCGCCGACCACGATACGGTCCACGGACGTCACCGGCGTGATCTCGACCGCCGTGCCCGTGAAGAACAGCTCGTCGGCAAGGTAGAGCAGCTCGCGCGGCATGACCGTCTCGCGCACCGTGTAGCCGAGCTCGGTGGCCAGCTTCAGCACGCTCGCGCGGGTGATGCCGGCGAGGATGCTGGCGCTGAACGGGGGCGTCAGGATCTCGCCCTTCACGACGGCGAACATGTTCTCGCCGGTGCCCTCGCTGACGAATCCGTTCACGTCCAGCGCGATGGCTTCGGCGTAGCCGTCCTCGACCGCCTCGAGCTTGAGCAGCTGCGAGTTGAGGTAGTTGCCCCCTGCCTTGGCCATCGCCGGCAACGTGTTGGGCGCCATGCGCGCCCACGTGCCGATCTTGACCGCAACACCCTTGGTGAGCGCGTCATCGCCAAGGTACTTACCCCACGGATAGGCCGCGATCATCGTGTCCACGGGCGTCCCGATGGGATTCACGCCGACGTGCGCGTACCCGCGGTACACCAGCGGCCGGATGTAGCATTCCTTGAGGTTGTTGATGGCGACGGTCTCGATGATTGCCCGGGTGATCTGCTCCGGCGTGAACGTCGGCTTCATCCTGTAGATCTTCGCCGACTGGAACAGCCGCTCAACATGCTCGGGAAGACGGAAGATCGCGGGACCGGTCTTGGTGTGATAGGCACGGATGCCCTCGAACACGCTCGAGCCGTAGTGCAGCACGTGCGAGAGGACGTGAACCTTCGCGTCGTCCCACGCAACGAATTCGCCGTTCATCCAGATCTTGTCGCTCTTGATCATGTTCGCCATGGCTTGGTTCCTCAGCGCGGGGCGAGCCCGCTCACGACGCATTTCGTGCGCGCAACGCTTCCCGCACGGCCGGTGTGATGCGCCGGACGTGCTTCTGGATGCGCTGCCAGCACTCTTCATAGGCCTCACGTGATCCGCCGAACGGGTCGGATACCGGGAGACCGGGATCACCGGGTTCTGGCCACTCACTCAATACGTGCACGCGCTCACGAGGCGCTCCCAGCGCTTCGAGCGCGACACGGTGCAACGGCTCCATCACGAACACGAAGTCCGCCGCCCGCACGAGCGGCGTGGTGGCCCGTCGCGCACGGTGGGACTCGAGGTCCATCCCGGCGCGGATCGCCACGTTGCGCGTGCCCTCACTGGCCGGCTGCCCCTCCCACGCCGAGGTGCCCGCGGAGAGGACCTCGACCCGTGCAGCATCACTTCCGAGTTCACCGACGAGCGCCGCAGCGGCAAGCGGACTGCGGCACGTGTTCCCCGTGCACACAAAGAGGACGCGAACAGCGGGCTCGGCGGATGCCATGACGCGAGGATAGGCGCGCGCTTTCGCGTGCGTCAACCGCCCCCGGCGCCGCCGGTGAGATCCTCGAAGTCCCCGAGTAATCCGGTCACGTCCAGCAGCCCGAGCCGCAGGAGCTTCGGGCGAGGGCCCGTCACGTCCACGAGCGTGGAGGGAACACCACCGCGGCGCGGCCCGCCATCCAGCACCAGGTCGAGCTGGTTTCCGAAATACGCGACGACCTCCTGCGCGG
>JANYJI010000170.1 GCA_025358525.1 Chloroflexota bacterium
GGACACTCGAGCTCGCCGGCAGCTCCAGGTGGTGATCCTGGGCTCAGCCCCGTTGCTCGTTCAGCGCGGGTTGGCCGAGAGCCTGACGGGCCGGTTTGAGGTACTCCGCCTGGGCCATTGGGCCTTCGCCGAAATGCGAGACGCCTTCGGTTTCTCTTTGGATCAGTACCTGTACTTCGGCGGCTATCCGGGTGCGGCGCCCCTGATCGACGACCCTCAGCGGTGGGCTCGATACGTCATCGACTCTCTGATCGAGACCACGATCTCGCGGGATGTCCTGCTCCTGACAAGGGTTGACAAGCCGGCCCTGCTTCGACGGATGTTCGAACTGGGTTGCCGTTACTCGGGACAGGTTCTGTCGTACACGAAGATGCTGGGCCAACTTCAGGAAGCCGGCAACGCGACCACGCTCGCGCACTATCTCGATCTGCTGGCGGCGGCAGGGCTGCTTGAGGGTTTGCCCAAGTTTGCCGGGCAGACGGTCCGACAGCGTGGATCGAGTCCGAAGCTGCAGGTGCTCAACACGGCGCTGCTGACGGCTCCGACTGGCTTGAGCTTCGACGACGCCCGCGCCGATCGGACCTTCTGGGGCCGCCTGGTTGAGTCCGCCGTGGGTGCGCACCTGGCCAACGCCGCCGCTTCGGGCGGATTCGAACTTTTCTACTGGCGCGAACGTAATCGCGAGGTTGACTTCGTGGTGGGGTCGGGGCGCCTTACTACCGCGATAGAGGTCAAGAGCGGTCGGTCGCCGGACGCGTTGCCGGGCATGGATACCTTCGCAGCGGCGTTCAATCCCGGCCGGAAGCTCCTGGTCGGCGGCGACGGGATTTCGGTCGCGGAGTTCTTGCTGGCTCCGGCCGAACATTGGGTCACGCGATGACGACGCTGACCGAATCGACGGTTGAGCAGGCTGCGCTCGCGTGGCTCGCAAGCCCCGGCTTCTCGGTCGCCCACGGCCCCGCCATCGCCTTTGGCCAGCCCGGCGCGGAGCGTGGCGACCCAACCTACCGCGACGTGGTCCTGGAGCGGCGCCTCCGCGAAGCGCTCGTCCGGATCAACCCCGATCTGCCGCAGGAAGCCCTCGCCGACGCCTTCCGAAAGATTCTCCGGGCTGAGGGCGCCTCGCTGATCGAACGCAACCGGGCCGTCCATCGGATGCTCGTCGATGGCGTGACGGTGGAGTACCGGCGGGCCGATGGCTCGATCAAGGCCGAGCCGGCGCGCGTGATCGACTTCGAGGATCCGCAGGCCAACGACTGGCTGGCGGTCAACCAGTTCACGGTGGTCGGGGCGCAGGGGCAGGTCCGACGGGCGGACATCGTGGTCTTCGTCAACGGGCTGCCGCTCGGCCTGATCGAGTTGAAGAACCCGGCCGACGAGAACGCCACGATCTGGTCGGCCTTCCGGCAACTGGAGACATATCGGGAGCAGATCCCGGCGCTATTCGACTACAACTGCGCGCTCGTCGTCTCGGACGGCACGGAGGCGCGGATCGGCGTCCTGGGCGCGGGCAAGGAGTGGTTCAAGCCCTGGCGGGAGGTGGCGGCGTGACTGAGTCCGGGGGCATTGTTCCGCGCGAAGCCGAAGTTTTGCTATATCAAACAGAAGATGGCACGGCCCGCATCGAGGTCCGCTTCGAAGGCGCGACCGCGTGGATGACCCGGGTCAGCTTGGCGGAGCTGTACCAGACAACGCCCCAGAACATCACTCAGCTCATCGCCGCGATCTACGCCGAGGGCGAGCTGGCCGAGGAGGCAACTAGTAAGTCCTACTTACTAGTTCAACAGGAGGGCGTCCGCTCCGTCCGCCGCCAGCTGAAGCACTACAGCCTGCCAGTGGTTCTCACCGTCGGGTACCGCGTCCGTTCTGCTCGCGGCACGCAGTTCCGTCGGTGGGCAACCAGTCGCTTGGAAGAGTTCATCGTCAAGGGCTTCACGATGGACGACGTCCGTCTGAAGAACCCGCCGGGGCCTGGCGTGCCGGACTACTTCGACGAACTGCTTGCACGCATACGTGACATTCGGTCGTCGGAGAAGGTCTTCTGGCGCAAGGTGCTGGAGATCTACTCCACCAGCGTCGACTACGACGCCAGCTCGGAAGCTTCACAGCGATTCTTCGCAACCGTCCAGAACAAGATGCATTACGCCGCACACGGCCACACCGCGGCGGAGGTGATCGCCGAACGCGCGGACGCTGGCAAGTCCAACATGGGCCTCTCGACCTGGGCCGGTTCGCGCTCCGCGAGAGTGACGTCAGCGTCGCCAAGAACTACCTGGGCGGGGACGAGCTCGAAGCGCTCAACAGGATCGTGACCGCCTATCTCGAATTCGCGGAGCTGCAAGCGATGGGCCGCCGACCGATGCACATGGCCGACTGGATCGCCAAGCTGGACGAGTACCTGCGGCTCAGCGACCGAGAAGTGCTGGACAACGCCGGCGGCGTGTCGCATGAGGCCGCGCTCGCGAAGGCGGAGGCGCAGTACCAGCTGTTCGCGAAGCAGCAGGCGCAATTGCCGTCGCAAGTCGAGCGCGACTTCGAGGCATCGATCGAGGCTGTGAAGCAGATCGAGAATCGGCGGGCGCCGCGGAAGGGGAGAGCGAAGAAGTGAGTCCGAGTTCATGAGCACGCGGGCCAGATAAGCCGCAGGTAAGGCGGGGTTGCCAGCCTCCCCCGCATGAACGACCAACCTCGCTCAGCCGCCAGCAGCACAGACCGGGCAGCGGAGCCTTTCGCCCATAGAACACTCGTGTTCTATAGTGGGCCCCATGGAGGCAGAAGCGTGACCGAGATCGGCACCGTCGCCCTGGCGTTCACGACTCGCGAGGCGCAGCAACTCAGCGGGTTGAGCGCGCGGCGGCTTCAGTACTGGGATGAGACGGCGTTCATCCGGCCGTCGGTCGCGGCGCGTCTTGGTAGGGGATCGCCGCGTCTCTATTCGTTCCGCGACCTGATCCAGCTTCGCATTGCGGCACTCCTGAGGGACCACATCTCGTTGCAGGCGCTGCGACACCTCAAGGAGGCTCTCGACCTGGAGGCTCCGTTCGCCGAGGTCAGGTACTCGTCGACGTCGGAAGGCAAGACGGTTTATCTGGTCCAGCCCGATGTACCCGAGGCTGTTCGGCGGCCGGGCCAGATAGTCATGACCTTCGGCGTGCCCCTGGATGAGATCCGTTCCGATCTGGAGTTGCGTATCGCAGAACTTCGCCGTCGCCGCGGCATTGGCCACCTGGAGAAGACCCGAGGCGTCGTCTCGGGCCAGCTTGCGGTGGCCGGAACGCGTATCACGACGGCCGCGATTGGCCGGATGCTGAAAGCCGGATGGGATGAGGCGAGAATCCTGGCCGAGTACCCGGAACTCACTCCTCCTGATATCGAGGCCGTGCGTCGATTGGGCAAGAAAGCCGGCTGAGTCGGGGTTTGGGGGATGAATTGGCTGGTCGACAACAACGTCCCGCGCGGGGTTACTGAGTTGCTGCTCGACGCGGGACATCAAGCTGTGGAAGTCCGCCAAGCGTTGGCCGACAACGCTCCCGACTCGGTGGTCGCCGCCTACGCTGCAGCTGAGGGTCTTGTCGTTGTCACGCACGACCGAGGCTTGGCTAGACGGTGCCTTCTCGCTGGGACCCCGCATTTGTGGCTCCGCACTCGAGAGCCACAAGACCGGGAGCGAATTCGAGAGGCGCTGCCGGCCGTGGAAGACGCCTTCGCGCAAGGGTCGGTCAGGGTCGTGGCCAGCCATAGGACGGTGACTGCTTGGCCTGACGCCCGACGTCCTCGCTGACGTTTGTCGCGCGCCTTCCTAGGTGGGCGTCGCCCAAGTAACTGAGTCGGATTACTCAACATATTGACTACAGGCCGAGCAGCTTCCTCAGGCGTGCCGGGTTCATGCCGCCCTGATGGGACTGGCGCGGGCCTGCCCGACGATCGCTCCACTCCATGTCCTTGAGCAGGGCGTCCAGTTCGCGTCGCGCGTTTGTGTCGGCAGCCGCCTCACGGGGCGTCAGCCCGCCAAGTGCGGGGATCGACTCGTCGAGCCAGTGGTCCTCGAAGTCGCGCATCGCCTCGGCCATCATGGCCGCGATCTCCGGGTTGCTGGCCAGCAGCTCCTCGCCCGAGCTCGGCCCGGCGGGCCGCGGCGCGGATCGGGATTCCGCCAGTATCTCCTCCAGGCCACTCTCCTCGCGCTTGATGAGTCTGGCGCCAGGTGCGGCCCGCATAAGGGTTCGCTCCAGACGAGCTGCGCGCTTGGCGGAGTTGGTGTCGAGCGTGGCGACATCGCCGGAGATCGTGATGGAGCCGCGGATCCATTCGCGGCCATGGCCTTCATACCACTCGACGAAGCGGCCCTCGCCCTCGTCTCGCAGCTTGACCGCCAGGACAGCCGCCGCCACTTCCGGATCAGGCAGTCGGTAGGTGGCCTTGATGAGAGCGATTGGCTCGCCCTCAGTGTTCTGGATCACGGGCGGTGGAGCGGGCGTTGTGATCCAGCGCGCGAGTGCCACGCCGTCGCCGAAACGGATCAGATCGGCGGCATAACTGCGCCGATCCCGAGGAATGCCGAGCGCATCCGAAGGGTAGCGGGCGCCGCGGCCATCGGGCGTCAACCTCAGACAGAGCAGATCCAGCGGCGCGACGCTCATGGAGAGAGACACGTCGGCGAGGTGGATGGGTCCGTCGTCGGGTGCGAGCATGTCGCGAATGGTCAGGCCCTTACTGCGCCTCACGGACTCAACTTCTACCAGGGTTCGTCTGGTGTCGAGCCACCTCTCGGCCAGACGCATTTCCTCGGCGGGCAGCTGGGGGCCTTCGATAGCAATGAACCTTTCGAGTTCGCCGCGTTCGTAGAGGGCGATGTCCGGCAGGAGTACCGGGCCCACGTGCTCGAGCAGCTCCGGATCCGGGCCGGCGGTTGCGGCGGCGGCCACGGCCGCGCCAGACCGTTGGGCCCGCGTCGGCTTCGGCGGAGCGGAAATGTCGTCGTAGACGGCATTGATCACGCGCGCGGCGTCGGGTCTGGTCAGCCAGATATCGAGCTTGTGGCTCAGGGCTAGGTGCGCGTCTGGGGCCGCTACCTCGCCAGACCGCCCCAGGTGGCAATGCTTGTACTTGCGGCCGGACCCGCAGGGACACGGATCGTTCCGCCCGGTCGCGGGAAATGCGGGCCGGACGATGCCCTCCAGCCAGGCGCGCTCGAAATCGTCAGCGGGCACTCCAGCGGCGCGAAGGTGATCGAGCGCGTCGTCGTACTGGCCGCGGATCGTTTCTCGACGGGCCAGATCCATCAGTGCCAAGTCGCATGTGGGAGCGGCCTCGAGGGCGGAGTGGAGCAGTTGTTCGCACGCCTGTATGTCGCCCCGCGCCTCGGCGCAGACCGCCAGTACCGCCGCGGCTCTGGCTGCGTCGGCGGATTCGGCGGCTTTCGCGATGCGCTCCAGATACGGCTCCAGTTCGGGGAGGTACCAAACCTGCCGCACCAGAGTCCGGGCAACGGCGTCGACGCCGACGAGTTTGGACAGTCCGGCGTAGGTGCTCGCGTCCAAAGACTCTCCCTGGCGCTTCTCCAACTCAAAGGAGCCCAGGACCACCCCAAGCGTCTTCAGGTCCTCGGCCGAGAGGTCGTAGAACTCAGCTGCTCGACTGAAGATGTCCTCTTCCTGCGGCTGGGGCTCTTGGATCGGATGGACGACCGGAATCGTGCTGATTCTCTGGCGCGGCACTCCCACCTCCGGCTGCGGGGCTGTTGGACGCTTACGTACGTAGATTACGACGTTGAACTCAACGAGGAGTCGCGGCTCCGGCGGAACATTGGGTCGCGATGACGACACTGAGATAGGCGAGAGTAGATGCTCCCGTGGCAGACTCCCGGGATGCCCAATCAAGCGCGGCAGCTCATTGACAACACTCCTACTAGAAGTAGGATAGTCGGCATGAGTACGGTGAAGGTGTCGACGACTCTGGACGCGGGCAGCGTGGCTGAAGCGAAGGCGCTCGTCGGCGAGCGTGGCTTCTCGCGCTTCCTGAATGAGTCGCTCGCGATCCGCCTCCAGCGAGTCCGCCTCGAGAAGCTGCTGGACGAGATGGCCGAGGAATTCGGCCCGATACCGGCTGAGGCGCACGCTTGGGTTGAGGGGCAGGAGTGGCCTCGGTAGTGTCACTCGCGGTGACGCGGCGGTTGATCCTTGACGCCGGCGGGATCCTGGCCCTGGCTCGTGGCGATCCCCGCGCACGCGCCGCGCTGGCGCGGGCCCTGCGTGAGGGTTACGTCGCGGTCATTCCCACGCCGGTCCTGGCTCAAGTTCATCGGGGCGGTCGCGACCGTGCTCCCATCGATCGCGTCGTCAAAGCCGTAGACGCCCTTCTGCCGACCTCGGAGCAAATCGCCCGCCGGGCTGGAGAATTGCAGGCGAAGGCTTCAACCTCGGACGTGGTCGACGCCATCGTCGTCGCCGAGGCCATGGCGTCCGTGCCCGCGCTAATCCTGACTACAGACCCGAACGATCTCTCGCTTCTGCTCGATGGTGAGCCCGAAGCAGCCGGGGTGGTACTTGTGCGGGTGTGATCAGCCCACGGCTCTGGCACCGCAATGTCCCCTTGCCTTTGCTCATCGTCCTGAGTAAAAATACTCAGCGTCATGAGTGACTCGCAGCCCACCTATCGGAGACCGCAAGCCTCCGTGCTGGCGGCACGGCTGGCAGAGCCGCGGCGGTTCATCCAG
>JANYJI010000203.1 GCA_025358525.1 Chloroflexota bacterium
GCGGGGTCGCCTGACGGGCACACGACGACCCAAACCACTACTGCTGGTCTGGATGCCCGACTCGTCTGGCTCGGTGGCTTCTTCCTTCTGTTCCTGGCTGGTTTGGGGGTCCTGGTCGGGCCGCGGGTCCGGCGTCGAAGAGCCCGCTGAGGCTGCTCGTCGGCTAGTGACTCGCCCCGGCTAAACTTGGGCGGCCGGCCCATGCTCCGCCACCGGCGCCGAAGTCGACCGAGGCCCCCATGACCCGCCTGATGCTGCTCGACAGCAACGGCCTCATCTACCGTGGCTACCACGCCCTGCCGCCGCTGACGACGAGCAAGGGCGAACTGGTCAACGCCGTCTTCGGCTTCTGCAGCATCCTGCTGCGCGGGATCCAGGACCTCCAGCCGGAATACGTGGCTGCCTGCTTCGACCTGCCGGGACCCACCTTCCGCCACGAGCAATTCGCCCAGTACAAGGCCACGCGGCCGCCGATGCCAGATGACCTGCGCTCGCAATTCCCCAAGGTTCGGGAAGTTGTAGCTGCCCTGCGCATCCCCGTGTACGAGATGGCCGGCTACGAGGCGGACGATGTAATCGGCACGATCACTCGAGATCTGGACACGCGCGGCATTGAAACGACGGTCGTGACCGGCGACCTGGACATGCTCCAGATCGTCAGCGAGCACACCCGGCTCATGACGACGCGCCAGGGCGTGGACTCGACGGTCTACTACGACCCGGCGAAGATCTGGGAGCGGTTCGAGTTGCGGCCGAACCAGATGATCGATTACAAGGCCCTCAAGGGCGACCCAACCGACAACATCCCCGGCATTCCTGGTGTTGGGGAGAAGACCGCAGCCAAGCTGGTCGGCCAGTTCGGGTCGCTGGAGGGGATCTACGAACGCCTGGACGAGGTCCGGCCGGACAAGCTGCGCTTCAAGCTGGTCGAGGCCCGTGAGCAGGTCTTCGCCAGCCGCGAACTATCCCGAATCGTTTGCAACCTGCCGATCTCGCTGGACCTGGAGGCGGCTCGCCTATCGGACTACGACCGGGCCGAGGTCGTCCGGCTCTTCCGCGAGTTCGAGTTCCGGACACTGATCGATCGACTGCCGCCACTCACCGGTGAGTCAGCCCTGGACGCGGCCGAGGCGTTGCGTTCCGTGGCTGGAAGTGTGTCCGCCGCCCGAGTCGCGGGCTCGCCAGGGAGCGGCAGCGGCGTGGACGCGGGCGCCAATGGGGCCGGCGCCGCCAATGGGGCCGGCAAAGCCAGCCGAGCTGGCTCGTGGTCGCGGCGCGAGGATCGTCGCTCCCTCCTGGCCGAGGCCGACGGGCTGCAACTCACGATGGACTTCGCGTCGACCGGCCTGACCGACGCCATTCCGGGACCGAAATCGGCTTCTGCGCGCTCCCGAACTCGTGGCGGCGCGGAAGGGCCTGTGGATCTGTCCTCGGCCTTGCGCGCGGCCGTGGCCGATCCCATGCTTCTGGATCGCTTCGAGGCCACGGACGGGGACGCGGCGGAGGCTGCGGCGTGGCTCGCTGGGCAAGCGGAGGTCGGCGCGGCACTGCTGATGAACGACCCGCGACCCATGCGGGGTATGCCCCAGGCGCTGGCGGTGGCGGGTGCGGACGGCCGCGTTCTTGTTGCCGAGGGGCATGAAGCCGTTCGGCTTCTCGGCGACCTGCTGCTCGCCTCCGGCGCCCGCGTCGTTGGCCACGAGACCAAGCTACTTCTCGTGGCGAATATCGCGGGCGGGGCCGCTCAACCACTCCCCTTAGCCTTCGATACTCAGATCGCGGCCTACCTGCTCAACGCCTCGCTGCGCAGTCAGACCATTGCCGATGTGGCCCACGAACGGCTGGACGTGACTCTGCCTCCCGCCGGAGACGTGCCGCCCGCCATCGGAATCGGCCTTGATGCCCTGGCCGCATTAGCCGTTCGCGACTCGCTGGAAAAGGCCCTGGCGGAAGCTGGCCTGGACCGCCTCTTCCGCGAGATCGAGATGCCGCTGATCCTGGTCCTGGCGGAAATGGAGGCCGCAGGTGTCGCCATCGACCGCGATGCGCTGGCCCTCCTGGACACTGAATTCGGCCGCGAGATGGCGCGGCTGGAGGCCGAGATCTTCGTCGACGTCGGCCACGAGTTCAACCTCGGCTCGCCCAAGCAGCTCGAGCAGATCCTGTTCCACGAGCTGAACCTGCCCAAGGGCAAGCGGACTAAGACCGGCTATTCGACCGACGCCTCGGTACTCGACGAACTGAAACCGGCCCACCCGATGATCGGCAAGCTCCTCGACTGGCGGTTGTACTCGAAGCTTCGATCAACCTACATCGAGGCTCTTCCGGCCCTGGTCTCCGAACGTGATGGTCGGCTGCACACCACATTCCATCAGGCGGTGGCGGCTACCGGGCGGCTCAGCTCGTCCGATCCGAACCTCCAGAACATCCCGATCCGTTCGGACCTGGGTCGGCGCATCCGACGCGCGTTCGTAGCGGGTTCGCCGGAACTCACCCTCGTGGCTGCCGACTACTCTCAGATCGAACTGCGAATCCTGGCCCACGTCAGCGGCGACGAGCATCTCCGCGACGCCTTCGCCCGCGGCGCCGATATTCATCGTGAAACCGCTGCCCTGGTGCTGCACAAGGCGCCCGAGGACGTCACCCACGGCGAGCGTTCGATGGCCAAAATGGTCAACTTCGGCTTGGCCTATGGCATGAGCGACTTCGGGCTTTCGTCGCGGGCCGGCATTTCGCGCGCAGAGGCGAAGGCGTTCATCGACAATTACTTCGCCACGTACAGCGGCCTCAGTTACTACATGATCCACATCAAGGAGCTAGCGCGGCAGCAGGGCTTCGTGGCCACGCTCCTGGGCCGGCGCCGCTTCATCCCCGAATTGCACGCTTCCAACGCCGCGCTGCGGGGCGCCGGGGAGCGGATGGCGATCAACATGCCTATCCAGGGCACGGCCGCTGACATCATCAAGATCGCCATGATCAGCCTCCCGGAGCGGCTGCGGTCAGCGGGGCTCAAGGCGCGGCTGCTCCTTCAGGTCCACGACGATCTAGTGCTCGAGGTTCCGCGCGAGGAGGTGGACGCGGTGGTGCCGATCCTGCGCGATACGATGGAGGGGGCGCTCAAACTGGACGTGCCGCTCACGGTCGACGTCAAGGTCGGTGATGACTGGGAGTCGATGCGCCCGCTCACCCGTGAAGACGCGGTCCTGGCCGAAATAGACGAGGCCCCGCCGGAGGTTGTCGGGTAGGGGAGAGGCGGGGCAGGACCTGGCGAGGCGGGTCGGCCGCCGGGAGGCGTTGCAGGTCGACGGCCGTTCGGCTCAGCCGCCGACGACGTCCACTTGCCAGCGGTCGTACTGGGCACCCAGCGGTGCCGCCACGGCCTCGAACTCGGCGCGAAGGGCGGCGATCGCTTCCGGCGTCACGAGCATCGATTGGCCGACGATTACCAGCCAGTAGCCCTTGCGGGCCGATGTCTTGATCTCGATGTGGCGGCTCGGGTTCTTGAGCAGGCGAGCGAGGTGCTGCGCGACCTTCACGCCGGGCGCGTAGATGAAATGGCGCGTCGGGTGCGGCCCGGTCGGGTCGGCCCCGGCATGACGGAGTTGCTCGCGAGCCAGCGTTATAGGGTCGGGGGCTATCGGTCCGGTCTTCGTATCCGGGGAGCGCTTCCAGAAAGCCACGAGTCCTCCGTGACTGCTGACTGGGCGTGGGGCCGCAAGTTGCGCCGTCGCCGTTGGTCCGATAGTAGAGGGTGGTGGCGGGCTGCGTGCGCCACCATTCAAATAAGGTATCGGTCGGGACGGCCCGGGCATTTGCCGGCGTAGCTGGCCCAGCGCCTTTTCGCGCCATTCGATGGCTCGATTGAATGATCACACAGCGAGGAGCGCGGCTCTCGGCGCGGCAGGCGTTAGCCCGCTAACCTCTAGGTATGCCCGAACTGCCCGAAGTCGAGACCATCGCCCGCGACCTGCGCGGCCTCGTGGCTGGGGCGAGGATCGTAGGGGCACGCTCGAACTGGCCACGGACGTTGCGCAGCCATGGCCCGGATTCTTTTGCGGTGGCTGTCATGGGCCGCCCTATTGAGGGAGTGGGCCGGCGGGGGAAGCAGCTGCTGGTTTGGCTGGGGCCCGGAGCCACGACCTACTCGCCCGCCGATGGGCCGACCACGGCGCCCGCCGCCCACGCGCCCGTTGCCCACGCGCCCGTTGCCCACGCGCCCGCCCGCGGGCCGGCCACGGCGCCCGCCGCCCACGCGCCCGCAGTCCTGACCATTCACCTCAAGATGACCGGTCAGCTCTTCGTGGTGCCGGCAGGTGCGCCCGAGGATCGCCACGTCCATGTCGTCCTGGCCCTATCCGATGGCCGCGAACTCCGCTTCCGCGATATCCGCAAGTTCGGGCGGATCGGGCTCTACCGCCGCGACCTGGTCACGGGTCTGCCGGTCGACGGCGAAGCGACCGGTGTTCTCGCCACGGGAATCGAGCCACTTTCCGACGACTTCACGGCGGCTCGCTTTGGTCAGTTGCTTGCCCGGCGCCGTGGCCGCCTGAAGACCCTCCTGCTCAACCAGAACTTCATAGCTGGCGTGGGCAACATATACGCCGACGAGGCGCTCTGGCGATCTCGCCTTCACCCCCTCCGCAGTGCCCATGCGCTTGGTTCAAAGAGTGTCCGGCGGCTTCATCGGGCGCTGCGTGACGTGCTGGCAGAGGCTGTCGAGAGGCGCGGAAGCTCGGTCGACGACTACACAGCGCCCGGGGGCGACGGCTCGATGCAGGAGCAACTGCAGGTCTACCAGCGGGCCGGCGGGCCGTGCGATCGGTGCGCCAGGCCGATCCGGCGGATCGTCGTGGGCGGCCGAGCCACTCACTTCTGTTCGTGGTGCCAGCGCCTCCCTGCTGAAGAGCGTCGGGCGGCCGCCCGGACGCCGCGCCGGCCCGAGGAGACGGAGTCGGCAAAGGGGGCAGTCCGCCGAGGCCCGCGCTGGACCGACCTCTCGGGCGAGGGAATGCTCGGTCGGACCGGCAACGAGGAAGCGCGCGTGCGGCGAGTTGCCGCGATCCGTAAGGCCGCGACCACGCGCCGCGATGTGGCCCGCTCCGGCGTCGGAACCGCGCCCGGAGCGACGCCCGCGCCCGGAACCGCGGCCGGAGCCACGGCCGGTGGGACCGCCTGATGTCGATCCTGCGGCTGGAGGGGGTAGTTCGCGAGGTCGGCGACTTCACCATCCTGGATCACGTCGATGCCTCTGTCGCCCATGGCGATCGTATCGGCCTCGTGGGTCCCAACGGCGCCGGCAAGACGACTCTGCTTCGGCTTGCCTTCGGCCTAGATGAGCCGGATCTGGGCGTTATACATCGCAAGCGCGGCCTGAGCATGGCCATGCTCTCCCAGGAGGCCCATGTCGATTCGGCCTTCATCGGCGCGTCAAGCCTGAGGCAAGCGGTCCGAGCGGGCGCCGGGCGGTTGGAGGAGCTGGAGCTAACCCTCCGACAGCTCGAACATGACGGTCGTGTCACCGAGCCCGAGTATGAACACCTCCAGCATGAGTTCGCGGTCAAGGACGGCTACTCGCTCGACCAACGGGTTGAGGCAGCGCTGTCTGGTCTGGGCTTCGAGCGCGATCAGTGGGACCGCCCGCCGACGGACATGTCGGGTGGTGAGCAGACGCGCGCGGCGCTGGCCAAGCTGTTGCTCGCGGATCCGGAGCTGCTGCTGCTCGACGAGCCTACGAACCACCTCGACCTCGCCGCTCTGGAGTGGCTCGAGCAGCATCTGAGCCGCCGCCACGGCAGCCTTCTCGTCGCCTCGCATGACCGCGCCTTCCTGGATGCGACCGTCACGCGCGTCTGGGAGATGAGGGATCGCCAGTTGTCGCCGTTCCGCGGCACATACTCCGCCTACGCCCGCCAGCGGGATGAGCGCGACGTACGGACTGCCCAAGATGCCGAGGATCGGGCCGGTCAGATCGCCCGTGAGCGGGAACTGGTCCAGTTGTACCGCCACCAGCGCAAGTACAGCAAGATGCACGAGCATGAGGCCAGGCTCGAGGCGCTGGAGCCACTCGAGAAGCGCAAGTCCGACGCCCGCCTGAGGCTGCCAACCGAAGCCCTGGCCGGTGGCGCTCCCGCCCGATCGTACGAAACGGCTGTTCGGGCCGAGGGCCTCGTCGTGGGCTACCGCACCTTTTCGTCCGGCCCCTCCGGCCCCGGTGGCCCCTCCGGACCCTCCGGCCCCTCCGGCCACGGTAGCCCCAACCCAGCCGTGGGGCCGGTGGAAACGAGGATCGCGACCGTTCCGTGGCTTGAGCTGCGACGTGGCGACCGCGTCGGCATCGTCGGCCCAAACGGCGCCGGCAAGACAACGCTTCTGCGCACGATCGCCGGAGAGTTGCGTCCGCTCGATGGCGCTCTGGACATCGGCCGCAACGTCCAGCTCTCATACCTCGCCCAGCTCCGTGACGCCCCGATCCCCGGCGCCACCGTTTTGGACGCGATCCTCGACGAGATGCCGCTGACGCAGGGCGCGGCGCGCGGTCATCTGGCGCGCTTCCTGTTCCGAGGCGACGACGCCCTCAAGGAAGTCTCGGCCCTGTCGGGCGGTGAGCGTTCGCGGCTGGAGCTGGCTCGGCTGTTCCTGTTGTCGGCGAATCTCCTCCTGCTCGACGAGCCAACCAACCACCTGGACATCCCGGCGCGCGAGGCCCTGGAAGCGTTCATGAACGCGACCGACGCCACGCTTCTGATCGTGAGCCACGACCGCCGCCTGCTCGAGAAGGTGTGCAACACACTCTGGGTCGTAGACGACGGCCTGGCGGTGGCGTTCGAAGGCGGCTATCGGGCCTGGCGGCAGGCTGTCGCCGAAGGTTGGACGGTGAAGGCCGCAGTTGAAAGGGAGGCCAGCCGGCTTCATGCTGGACGTTCGCGGGAGCCGAGCGGACATCTGCCGGGGGTCGCGGTTGGGACTTCGATTCGCAAGGCCGGGGCGCGATCCACTGGTCCGAGCATGGCCTTGCCGGGTGGTCGCAAGGTAGGGGTGCGATCGTCGGCGAATGGGGCGACCCCGGGCGAGGCGCCCCCTGCGCCATCCAAGCGGCCACGGGGGGCCAAGCTGTCGAAGGATGCCTACCGTCGCCGCAAGGCTCAGATCGAAGAGGAGCTGGCCCACCTCTCCGAGCGCAAGCGGCAGCTGGAGGTAACTCTGCAGGACCCAGGCGTGCATGGCAACTTCGTCGAGTTGCGCCGAGTAACCGGCGACCTCGCGATGGTCAATGAGGCGCTGGTGGGTGCCGAGGAGGCCTGGCTCGACATGGAGGAGGCGGCGCCATGACGGGGCGGCGGTTCGGGCGCCGAGTGGCGGGGGAGCGCCGTGTGGGGTCGCTCGACACGACTGCCCCTCTGATCGGCCTCATCGGCCCGATCGGTTGTGGCAAGTCGACCGTGGCCGGCTGGCTCGCCGCGCGTGGCGCCGCCATCATTGACGCCGATCAGTTGACGCGGAGCATCATGACGCCCGGGTCCGCGGTCACCGATGCCATCATCGCCCGCTTCGGCGGGGAGTACCGGCTCGCCGACGGCTCGCTAGATCGCACTGCCCTGGGCCGCCTCGTCTTCGCCGATCCGGACCACCTCGCAGAACTCGAGGCGATCGTCCATCCTGCGGTGGCTCGGCTGGAGCAGGACTCGATCCGTGCCGCCGACGCTCACCGCCCGGCCGCAATCGTCGTCGAAGCAATCAAGCTAGTAGAGGCCGGCCACGCCGTCTGGTGCGACGAAGTTTGGCTCATTGCCTGTGAGCCGGACGTTCAGCTGGCCCGCCTCACCGGCCGTGGCATGTCCGAGTCGGACGCCCGCCAGCGGATCGCCGTGCAGTCCGTGTCGCTCCCACTCTGGCGCTCGGCCGCAACTCGCATCCTGTGCACGGACGGCGACCCTGCCTCCGCTGAGGCCGCCGCCGCCGCCGCGCTTGAGGAAGTGGTCGGCGCGCGGGGCTAAGGGGCGGAAGTCTCTTCCCGGGACCGCTGGCCATGCCGGGCCAGTCGTGGTCGTTCTGTGCACCCGAGGCACAGAACCCGCTATCGCCGCCTGCCGTGTTTCCTGGGTTGCATCACACGCACATATGCGACGAGCCCGTCCGGCGTCGGCCTGGCACCCCGTCCTGGCCGTGCATCCGGCGCAATGTTGTGACCGGGAGGGCCCGCGCGGTGTCGGTACCGTGCGTGACATGCATGGAATCGACGCGGCTTTTGGGTCGGCCAGTGCCAGTGGTCGCATGTGTGCGTCAGCCGCAAGCCGGGGCGCCCAATCCGCCCGTAATGCAGGATTGATGCGCCCAACGCACAGAATCGGCCCCTGACTCCGCCCGGCGAGTCCGACCGGCGAGTCCGCCCGGCGCGTATGAGACGTCGTTTGAGGGTAGGAGTGCACGATTCGACAGACTCGGTGCTCGTGTACCACGGCCCGATCGATCAGCGGACCCGATTGTCATCGTGCTGGCGGCCGCTCAAAGGGCCTACTCACTGGACCTGGCAACCCGAGCCCGCGTGTGCCCGGCGCCGAGTTTAGAACGCCTGT
>JANYJI010000234.1 GCA_025358525.1 Chloroflexota bacterium
CGGAGTTCGGCAAAGCGCCGGACAGTAACGCCCGTCATGGTTGGGAGGATGGGACGGCAGGGGGGGCCGAGCAATGGTACGGCGGTCCTGGCACCCAGGACCCTTGCGGCATGAATTCCGGTTGGACGCCTCCGCCGACCACGGTATGGCCCTTCACAAGCCACCCGAGGAGCACCCAACCGCACCTTTGCGACGTGACCGCGGCAATGCCCGTCCGAGGGAACCAGGCGCTCCACGTGTCTTCGGGTGGCGGCGGGCGACCAACGGTCATGGGCCCACCCAGTCGGCACTCGTAAAGGCCACGGGTCGCTCTGGACCGGCCTATCCGGGACTTCCGGCCCGCATCGCGCGCCCATTGGCCCTACTCGGCTGCCGGTTGAATCCGCGAAGCTGCGCAGACGATAGCGCTGACACCCCCAGCAGCCTCATGACCGTGCGGAGATTGAACCGCACTCTGGGCCCCGCAGGCCCATTCCTCGAGCGAACGAAGGCGGCTTTATGACCACGACCTACTCCCCCCGTGACATCGACGTAGTCCTGAGGGACGGCTCGTCGGTGCGTATCCGGGCGGCCAAGCCGAGCGACGAAGCCGCGACCCTGGCCTTTTTGAACGGCCTTTCGGACACCTCCCGATGTCTCCGCTTCGGTGACAAGGCGATCGACCTGGTGGCTACCGCCAGACGCTGGGTTGGCGTGGAGGGATGCACAGGCTGCTGCGTGCTCGCGGTTCTGGGCGGCGAGGTAATTGGCCAGGCCAGCTACGATCGCATCGCTTCCGACCGGGCGGAGGTCGGCTTCACCGTCACGGACTCTTTCCAGGGCCGCGGCCTGGGAACGCTGCTCCTCAAGCGCCTCGCCGAGGCCGCCGACAATGACGGCCTGGCCGTGTTCGATGCGGAGGTCCAGGCCGAGAACCACAAGATGCTAGATGTCCTGCGCGAGAGCGGCTTCGGCATCACCATGAAGAGCGAGCCGGGCCTGATCCGCGTCCAGTTCGCCACCTCGCTCTCGGCCGAGGCCCGGGCCCGCTTTGAGGCCCGCGAGCAGGTCGCGGCCATGAACGCGGTTCGCGGCATGCTCGCTCCCCGATCCGTGGCCGTCATCGGCGCCGGACGCAAGCGGGGTTCCATCGGCGGCGAGGTCTTCCACAACCTGATGGACGGCGGTTTCAACGGACCCGTCTACCCGGTCAACCCCAGCGCCGACGTCGTCCAGTCGGTGCAGGCCTACAAGTCGATCCTGGACATCCCGGGGCCCGTGGATCTGGCAGTGGTCGTCGTCCCTGCCAAGCTCGTGATGGCCGCAGCCAGGGAATGCGCCCAGAAGGGCGTTCACGGCATGGTCGTCATCACCGCCGGCTTCGCCGAGACCGGCGCCGCCGGCCGTGAGATGCAGCGCGAGCTGATGAGCATCGCCCGCGAGAACGGCATGCGCGTCATCGGCCCCAACTGCATGGGCGTCATCAACACTCACGACGACGTGCGGATGAACGCGACCTTCTCCCCCAACGCGCCGATCCCGGGCAACGTCGGGTTCCTGTCGCAATCGGGCGCTCTCGGTCTGGCCGTGATCGAATTCGCCAACAGCCTCTCGCTCGGACTCTCGACCTTCATCTCGGTCGGCAACAAGGCGGACCTGTCAGGCAACGACTTCATCCAGTACTGGGCCGACGATCCCGCGACCGACGTGATCGCTCTCTACCTCGAGTCGATCGGCAACCCGCGCAAGTTCGCCCGCATCACCCGCCGAGTCGGCCGTCAGAAGCCGATCCTCGTCGTGAAGAGCGGCCGCTCCTCTGCCGGTGCGCGGGCGACGTCGTCTCACACTGGCGCCCTCCTTGGCGCCTCCGACGTGACGGTGGACGCGCTCTTCAAGCAGGCTGGCGTCATTCGGACGGACACGCTGGGCGAGTTCTTCGACGTGGCCACGCTGCTGTCCAATCAGCCGCGCCCCAAGGGCAACCGGGTCGCGATCCTGACCAACGGCGGCGGCCCCGGCATCCTCTGCGCCGACGCCTGCGAGGCCGATGGCCTGGTGGTGCCGCAGCTTCCGGACCACATCAAGGCCAAGCTGGCCGAGTTCCTGCCGGCCGAGGCAGGTCTCAACAACCCGGTCGACATGATCGCCGCGGCTCCGGGCGAGTCGTACCGCAAGGCCCTCAAGATCCTGGCCGAGTGGGACGGCATCGACGCCGTTATCGTCCTCTACGTCCCGGTCCTGGTCACGAACTCCGAGGAGATCGCCGCGGGCATCCGCCAGGCGGCCTTGGAACTCAAGGGTGGAGTGCCGCTCCTCTCGGTCTTCCTCTCGAGCAAGGGCACACCGGACTCGCTCAAAACCGAGGGCCTCTCGATCCCGTCCTACCCATTCCCAGAGGACGCGGCTCGGGCCCTCGCCCACGCCGTCAGGTACGGAATCTGGGTCGAGACTCCCGAGGGCGTCGTGCCGCACTACAGCGACATCAAGACATCCGAGGGCAAGGCTCTGATCGCTGACGTGCTGACCTCGCTCGAGAAGGCCTCGGGCGACGACGCGGCGAACAGCGACGGACGCTGGCTGCTGCCTGATGAAGTTGCCACGCTGCTGGGCGCGTATGGCGTGCCGATGGCGGCCTGGCGTCTGGCGGCCAGTCCAGAGGAAGCCGGCTCCGCTGCGGAGGAGATGGGCGGCAAGGTGGCACTCAAGGGCGTCGCCCCCAAGCTGATCCACAAGACCGAGGCAAGGGCCGTCGTCCTCAACCTGGTAGGCGCGGACGCGGTCAAGCAGGCGGCCGTCGAAATGGCTGCCCGCATTGCCGCCGAGGGCACGCAGGTCGAGAAGTTCTTTATCCAGCAGATGATTCCGTCCGGCGGCGTCGAGATGCTCGTTGGCGTGGTCCACGACAAGCTCTTCGGACCAGTCGTGGCCTGCGGCGCCGGTGGCACGGCCGTCGAGGTCCTCAAGGACGTCAAGGTCCGGATCACGCCACTGACCGACCGTGACGCCCACGAGATGGTCACGACTCTGCGCACCTTCCCGCTCCTCGACGGCTTCCGCGGCGCCCCCAAGTGCGACGTGGCCGGCCTCGAGGAAGTGCTCCTTCGCATCGCGGCTATGGTCGAGCAGCATCCGGAAATCTCGGAAATGGACTGCAACCCGGTCATCGTTCGGCCGGAGGGCGCGGTCGTCGTCGACGCCCGCATCCGGATCGAGGCCGTTACGGAGTAGCCGCTCGCTGTTACGGAGTGATATACCGCCGCGGGCAGAATTTGAACCGCTCGCATTGAGAAGCCGCCTCGCGCGAGGCGGCTTTCGGTGTGGCCGACTCGATCGCTAGAGTTGAGGGACCAGGAGGCGGCCGTCAACCCACCAGGTCGAACCGCCCGCGGCTCCGACTCTTGCCCACTCCCCGGCCCGCGCCAGAACGACGAGTTCGGTGTGTTCCGGCAGGACTGCGATGGGCTGGCGAGTCGGATCGGGCGCGTCCCAGGCGAAAACACCGCCGGCGGGAACGAGGTAGGTTGGAGCCCCGGCCTGGGCGGGCACGGGTACCGGCTCAGCTGTGGGGGCCGGCTCGGCCACGGGCAGGGGCACGAGTAGCGGCCCGACCACGGGCTGCCAGGTCACCGGGGCAGGAGCGCCAACCGGCCTCGAAACATGCGGCAAGGCCGCCAACTCCGACCTGATGGCCCGGATCGCCTGGCGCTGGGCTTCGAGGGCAGGATCCATCGGCGAGCCAGTTCGGCTTCGGATCATGGCGTATTCGATCTGGGCTGCCTGAAGCCTCCCGAGGGCGCGGGATCCAGCCGGACCTCGGGCCTGCCCGGCAGCGGCGCGACCCGCCCGCCTCGCCCAGAGACTTCGGAGGGACGCCATCTCCGGCTCCGTGATCAGCCAGGGGTCGGGCTCGCCGACGACGATCGACCGGAAGGTCTTCTCCTCGCTGCGAGTCGCGAGGAGCACCAGCAAGCCGAGGAGAAGGAGGAACGGCATGCCCTTGACGACACCGTATTCGAGCCACTGCAGCGTGCTGGGAGCCACGCCGCCGCTCGTGGCCAGGATCCCTTCCATCAAGGGCGAGTTCCAGATCGCATGGGCCGCGACGCCGGCAGCGATGCACAAGCCGCCACGCCACACACGACCGGACAAGGCCGCCGACCGACGAGTGGCGATGTAAGCGAACCCGAGTCCGGTCAGGCCGGTGAAGAGAACGTGGCCGTACAGACCGCCACCTACCACCCGGATCAGGAAAGTGTCGAATACGGGCCCGGACTGGTCGACCGTGCCAGGGACCGCGGCAACGGCAGTTATGAAGTACGAGACGTCTTCGACAACGGTGAAACCAAGCCCCACCATGGCGCCGTAGACGAACCCGTCCATGAGTCCGTCGAACTCGCCCGGAACGATCAAGAAGAGGGTCACGACGCCCGCCAGCTTGAGTGTCTCCTCGACGCCGGGTCCCACGATCGCCGCACCCCACTGGCCTGCCAGCTCGGGCGAGGCGACCTTGCCCAGGATCGACAGCCAGGCCTCATTGGCGTGACCGGCCATGCTTGTGGCGATTACGCCTCCCCAGATGAGGGCCGCGGCCAACACCAACTTGGGCTCGCGCTCGAACAGGTCGAGGCGGTAGACGATCAGGGCCACCGGCGCCGCGTAGGCCAGGACGAGCACCCACGACAGCAGCCACGCCATCGTGTGGCCGCTCATCAGGGATTGCTCACCAACGAACAGGTATCCGTCGATAGCCAGCAGCGTCACATACAGCCAGAAGGCAGGCTGGCGTGGCTGGATCAGCGATGTCTGGACTCCCCAGGCCGGACGACCGGCGCCCGGGGCGGGGGCGCCGCGGGGAGCGTGGGCGGCAGGTTCCGTCGAGGCGCTCATCGGCCCACCCTCACGCTCTCGAGCATAGTCTGCACGTCATCGCCGGCGGAACCTAGCCGGCCCTGCGGCGCGGCCAACTCGAACATGACGGCTTCGCCGCCGACAACCATCGCGATCACCTCTCCGTCGACCACGCCGGAACGACCCGAGGTCGTGATGGTGGCCTGGAACGAGACGTAGGTGGCGTCGTGGCCGCCGATCGGGCTGTGGTGAACGTCGCCGAAGCTGATCTGCGCAGTCCCGTCGCCCAGCTCCTTCTTCGCTTCTTCGATCACGGACGCCGAGTCGCCCGAGTAGCTCCGATCGACTGCCTGGGCGGTGAGGATCGCGTCGGCCTTTCTAAGCTGGACCGCGGACGTGGTGCCCTCCGCGGACGGCGTGAGGACCCAGCCGGGTGCCGCGGTGATGGTCAGCGATCGGCCGAGGTCGAGGGTCCCGGCGCTCGGCGCGGCCAGGGCGCGGTCCAGGCCCATCCCGCCGAGAACGACTGCCGCGATAACGGCAGCGAGGGCGACGGTCGGCAGCAAGTGCGCTCGCTCGGACCGGAGACCTCCGGCCGCCGCGAGAACGGGCGCCTGAGCAGCCACCGGTTCCCCTGGCGCAGACGTGCCGGGAGGGATGTCGGTCATGGCTGACGGTCCTCCTAGCGGGCTGATGGCGCCGGCACATCGTACGGCGTGGCGACGCTCGGCCACAGGACGGTTTCACTCCAAGCGGCCACCAGGCGCGAGCGCGCACAATGCCCGAGTCACCGAAGCGAAGGGGCTCCATGACCGAATCAGCGCTCAAGAACCCGGCCAACCATCCGGGGCTCGCGAAGGCCGCCGGAATCGCCGGACTCCTCGTGCCGATCACCTGGGCCACCCTCGTGGCCGTCGAACTCGCCCATGCCAACATCGGCCACTCCCTGATATCGCGCCCGGAGCGATTCTTCAGTGACTCAGCCTGGCACTGGCCGCTCGTTCTGATCGTGGCGGCCATGGTGGCCGCGCAACTGACCACCGGATTAGCGCTCGTCCGCAAGGCGGGCGCACCACGACGCGTGGCCGGCGGATTTGGCCTGCTCCTCGGCCTGGCTGCGACTGCGCGACTCGTCATGGCCCTGCTGCTGCCGAGCGACCCCCACGGCTACACAGTCAGCGCTCAAGCCGCGTTCGCGGCGAACATCGTGCTCGTTGGGCTGCCCGTCGGCCTGCTGTTCGCGGCGGTCCTGGTTCGGCGGCGCAGTGCCGGGCTGGCCTGGCTCTCGGCCGGGATGGCGATAGCCATGGTTTCGATCGCGCTGTGGGCAATGGCGTGGGCCACTCATTCCGGTGCCAGCCAACCGCAACTCCTGGCCGTCGAGCCGGTCGAGGGGCTGGCCGCGCTGTGGTCGCTTGCGGTCGGCGCCTGGCTGCTCGGCTGGCCGGCGAGCCTCGTGTCGGGCCTGAGCTCATCGGCAATCCCGTCGCCCGGCCGCAAGTCGGCAGTCGCGCTGGCGCTCCTGCTGGCCGTCGATGTCATCGGCGCGTCGAGTTCGTTCGTGCATTCGTTCGGACCAACGATCGCCGCCCAACTGACCGGCCAAACGCGGGTTGAGACGATCCGTGCCGACACGGTCGATCGCACTTATCGGGTCCATCGAGCCGCGACCCTCGCAGACAGGCCGGGCCTCGTGATCGTTCTTCACGGCTCGTTCGGGGGCGCCTTCCAGGCCGAGACGACCACCGGCTTCGACCTCGAGGCGGACCGGCTCGGCTGGATCGTCGCCTACCCCGACGGAGTCGCGGACGGCTGGGACGCTTTCGGCAGCGGGCCAACCTGGGGCAGCCATCCCGGTGCTGACGACGTCGCCTTCATGCGCGGACTGATCGACCGCTTCAAGTCGGCCGAGAACGTCGATCCCGACCGCGTCTACATCACCGGCCATTCGCGCGGCGGAATGATGACCTACCGCCTCGGCTGCGAGCTGTCGGACGTCGTCGCGGCGATCGCCCCGGTCTCGGGCAACATGGCCACCGCGAGCGGCAGCGCCGACGTGCCGTGCGCACCTACTAACCCCGTCTCCGTGCTGGCGATCCACGGCACCGCGGACGGCATCGTCCCGATGGCGGGCGGTATGGTCGACATCGTCTTCTCGCCCATGGCGGACGTCATCGCCCGCTGGCGATGGATAGGTCGCTGCGCCGATAAGTCGACCGTGGTCGTCGATGGCGTCAACACGACAACCACGTGGGCCTGCGCCGGCGGCAGCACGGTCTCGACGCGCATCGTCGCCGGCGGCTGCCACTGCTGGCCAGGCGACGCCTCACGCGAGATCGCCGACTTCTTCGTAGCCCACCCTCGAGTCCGAGGCGGCTGAGCTGAGTTCACCCGTAAGCGGTCGGCGCGGGGCTGAAGGCCCTTATCGTTCGGTTGCCTCGATCATCCCAAGGGGCTTCCCACGCCTCCGGTGCAGGCAGCGCCCTGCTCGCCACCTTGCCCGCCCCCGGCGAAATGGCGGATGAAGTCGGCCAGCCGCGAGTCAGAAGCCCCGGCGACGCTGAGTTGCGCGCCCCACGCACTCGCCACGATGGGTGAGGGCAGGCCGGCATAGGGGCTCAGAATCAAGTACTTCTCGGTCCCGACGTAGTTGGACGTGACCAGCTGCTGAAGCGCGGCGACCTGGTCGGCCGCGAGGGCAGGCTGATAGGTGATCCATACGGCGCCGTGCTCGAGAGAGTGGACGGCATTCTCATTCGGTACGGCTTGCGCATAGATGCCGCAGTTCAGTTGAACCGCGCTGTGCGCGCCACCTGCCGGCGGCACCCGGTCGTACGAGACCGATGTAGACACATGTGCATGATCGGCCTCGGCGAACGTTTGGGCGCCCGACGGGAGAGAGCTGGAGCCGCCGGCACCGAAGGTGGCGGCAACCGCGATTGCCGCGGCCGCCAACGCCACGACGACAATGCCAACGACAGCGGCGACGACCCATGGCCGGATGCGTCGATCTGGTGCAGCCACCCTGCGTTGGGGCTCGGCTCGCGCATTCGTCCTACGGCTGTTCCGGGCCTGTTTCCCCACGGTGCGCTTCTCCGACCCGCTCTCCATCGAGAGGCGCCGGTCGAGGAATGTCGACCGAATAGCACGCTCCGACTCGATGAGACGCGCCCTCAGTCTATTTGGCGAATCCTCAGGCGCCTTCGATTGACGCACGTTGGCCCGCCTGGTGTGTCGCTGCCTGGAACAGCGAACCAAGGCGACCCCCGTCAGGTCTCAGGCCGTCGGCGTCTTGACTAGGTCCTATCGATCTAGTATAAGTAGATCATGCTGTTCGAGATCGATACTCTCAGCTCGGCCCCCATCTACGGGCAGATAGCGGCATGCGTGCGTCGCGCCATCGCCGACGGGGCTCTCAAGCCGGGGTCGAAGCTTCCGCCGTCACGGGATCTGGCGCGGGAGCTTGATGTGAACATGCACACGGTTCAGCGCGCGTATGGCCAGCTCCGGGACGAGGGCCTCCTCGAGCTGCGCCAGGGCCGCGGTGCCATCGTCGCCAGCGGCCGGGTAGCACCTTCCGCTCGCCTCAACTCCCTGATCCACGACCTTCTCAACGAGGCGGACGCGCAGGGCCTCACGACGGCACAGCTCGCCAGATTGATGGAGACGATGCGATGAGCACTGGTACATACGCTCGGGTCCGTTCCGCGCTGGCCGTCAACTCGGTTCTCGTGGCCTTCATCGCGATCTACGTGTCGATCGTCGCTGTCTCATTCGCCGCGGTCTGGACCACGGAGTCCCGACTACCGTTCCCAGCGGGCAATCTCACGTCGTACTGGCTGGAGTCCGAAGTCATCGGCATCGCCATGTACCTCGCCTGGGTCGCGCTACCCCGGCCGCACCGCATGCGCTACGCGCTTGAGACGGTCCTGCCGATCGGGCTCTGCCTCTACGGAGTCGATGCCGCCGGGCTGGCTGCAACGCTTTGGTTCAACCTCGATGCGAAGACGTTCCAGATGCCGTTCGGCTCGCTCACAGGCATTGGCCTGTTTCTCGGCGGCTCCTTCGCCGGTTGGTTCTTGGGGCGTTACCTCGGCGGTCTCGCCGCCAGCAGCCGGCTGCGCCGCGAGGCTGCCTCGAGCCTACGCTCGGCTTGGTTTGCCGAGACGTCCCCAGACGGATCCTGGCGCAGGGCTACAGGCATCACAACCGGACTCATAATGCTCCCTCTGATACTCCTGGCGCAGGCGATGTCATGGGCCTATTCCCCCGGCTCGCTCCTCCCGACCCAACTCTTGATCGTCGGGGCCTGGGCATTCACGATCGTCGTCGGCGACCACGCCACGATCTCGATCACCGACGCCGCGGTCCGGGTGCGGACCCGTCTGCTGAGCAACAACATGGGCTGGAGCGTCTCGCTTTCGGAGATCGAGAGTGCCCAGGCCATCGCCGCGCGGCCTGAGGCTTTGAATTTCGACCGGAGCAGATGCGTCCTCCGAACGGGCCCGGCACTCGAGATCAGGACGGTGGCCGGCGGCCGCTACACGGTGAGCCTGGACGAGGCGGCCAAAGCGGTCGCGGTCATCGAGGCCCTTCGTTCCGGCGCTTAGTCGCAAACACGGCAGTGGTGGGAGGCGCAGGTCTGCGCGATAACCGACGGCCCTATTCGGTCTAGATCGGCCCACCTGAGGTCTCGTGACGAATCAGCCGTGGTTCGCGATCGCTGACTCGTATGCGCTGAGTTGGTCGGGGCGAGAGGAGTCGCGGCCACACTTTCCAACTGAGCTACGCGATCGCGCTGGCTGCCGAACTGCTGGTCGAGGTGGCGTAGTCGCCCCAGAAGGGATCAGGCTATCGTTGCGACGTGAATCCTTCTCCCGAGACCGCCGACCTTCCTCAGGCTCGACATCCTCGTTCGGCCACCGAGCAAACTGCTGGCACTGACGCGCTGACGCCGCGGTGGCGTCGGCGCTGATGCTTTCTGGGCCAACGTGGGGCTTCGCGCAGGTGTACCATAAATCGAACCCTGGGTTGGTGTTCCCAGGAGTGCCTAAGGGGGGGTGCTCCATGTCGAAGCACAGGCTAATCGCGGCCTTGTTCACGCTGGTTCTGATGTTTCCGCTGACGGCTACCGCTCGAGCCGCCAACTTGTCGTCGGACAGCCTGCGGCGTGCAACTTCGTTTCGGACATCGCTCGGATTGCGGTCCGACGCTGGCTCCGTTGCTGCCGTGGAGAGCAATCCTTCTGCCAGCCGCAAGTATGGCGTCGCACTCCTTCCCGACGAACAAAGCGATATTGACGAACGCGTCGCCATGGATGGAAAGATCCCCTCGGTCATCGATGCAGTCCGCGATGAGCCCGGATTTGCCGGGGCGTACATCGACCAAGCAGCCGGTGGCGTCCTGGATCTTGCGACTACAGGAAATCCTGATGATCTGGCCGCCAAAGCACGAATGCAACTTCCTGCGGGGCTAGCCGTGCGTGTCCGAAGTGTGTCCTAAACGGTGGCTCAGCTCGAGGCGGGGAAACAAGCCGTCAACAGGGACATAGACTACTGGGCCACGAGAGACGTCGGAATCACAAAGATTGGCGTTGACGTTCAGGCAAACCGAGTCGCGGTCGGAGTCAGCTCAGACCTAAAGGTGGCCCAGGGTGCATTGGCCGCCAGGTATGGCCCAATCGTGGTCGTTGCGGATAAGGCTCCCACCGAGCCGAGTTCTTGTACCGACAATCAGCACTGTGCTCCTCCGGTTGTCGGTGGCCTCTACATTATCGCTCAAGAGGTCTGTACCGCCGGGTATGTGGCCCGCTCTGGCAGTGGCGCCCTGGTTCTCGTCACGGCCGGACACTGTTTCCATACCTCGTCCGACAACTGGAAGAACAATCCAACCACGCAGACCTATATCGGAACGAACAATCACTACATCATGAATCACTCGACCACGTCGGGGACGTATCCCGCTGATGCCGGGTACATTACGATCGCCTCCGGTGGAATGCAGGCTACGCCGCACAACAAGTTTCTCTACGCCACCGGCAGCACGACCCTCTGGAGTGTTGTCGGTTACGCCGGTAGCAACTATTACCCAAACGGGACTCTTGTTTGCAAGTCCGGTGTGGCGTCCGGGTGGACGTGTGGCATCATCCTCGGGCAGGAAGAGACGCTGGTAGAGGGATCTGTCCGCATCCAACATGTCGAGGAAGTGAACGCTTTTGGCGCTCGGGGCGACAGTGGCGGCCCTGTCTTCTACGGTACTTCGTCCGTCGTACTCCTCGGGATAGAAATCGCCATTGGTCCAAACAATACCAGCCCGCCGTTCTACTACAGTCCGGTGAACGTGATCGATTCGTCGCTGGGGGTCGCTCCGTGCATCACGGCGACGTGCTGATATCGCTCTTGGCGAGATGTCCCGGATGCCGATTGCCTGGTCGTGGAACGGCCGCCGGCTTCGCGCGAGTACCACGCAGAATCCGAAGGGCGCGCCGGTTTCATTGACAAACCCACAGAGCGACCGATGCTGCCGAATGCCCACCTAACGGCCGGATCGCGACGGCCTTGCCCGTTGATTAGGGGACCCGCTAGGAGAGTCTGCCCGGTACGCCCTGGTTGACCAAGCGAAACGGGGCTCCGCAGCGTCTATAGGTTGAGATGGACGGACTTATCGTGAGAGATAGACGCGACGATCTGGCGCTTCCTTTGCTCGATGACATACTGCGGCGACGAGGGCAGGATCTTCTGAGCCTTGCGTACAGGATGGGCTTGTCGGCCGAGGATGCGGAGGACGCCGTTCAGGAGGCTTTCGCTCGCCTGTGCGCTCCGGCGAACCTGAACGTCGTCGATCGCGAGGCGTGGCTCTTCCGGACCGTCTATCACCTGGCGATGGATGCTCACCGATGGCGCCGACGCGTTGGCTGCCTGAGACGCCAGATCTTCTTCGCGAGACCGACCGAAGTCGAAGGAGACGAGCCGGACTTGCTGGCCACCGTTTGGTCGGCGGTCGATGAGCTTCCGGAGCGCCAGCGAGCCATCGTCTACCTGCGCCACCGCATGGATTTCACATATGAGGTGATCGCGACCATGCTGGGCATCACTGCAGGAGCAGCAAGGAGCCAGGGTTCGGTGGCGATGGCAACGCTGCAGCGAAAGCTAAGGGACGTCGATGAAGCCTGAACGGATTGAGCAGTTGCTGCGTCGGACGCCTGCGGACGAACCGAAATTCGTGGGTACGGGCGCTCCGGCCCATGTTCTGGTCAGGCGGGTCAAGGTGTCAGGGCGACAACCTGCCGGGGCGATCGGATTGGCTCTGGCGGCCATCGCCATCACTGCCGTGCTAGTGGCTCAGCCCTGGAGCGCGTCCGTTGCAACCGCGCCCGTGACGACTCCCTCCGGGGCACCCGCAACCTCGACGCCGTCATCCGTGCCAAGCTCGATCGTGGAGTACTCGGAGCAGTGCGGCGCTGTGACCGCTACGGCATCGGAGATCGCGGCCACCCCGGAACCTCTGACCTCCGACGAACAGGCAGTGATCGCGGAGGCAGTCGGTCGAGCACCAACACTTCTCCCGGCCTCGTCATGGCATCGCCTGGTCGCAGCCAACGGCAACGAGACGTTCGTTGCGATCGGCTCTCCGAACCCCGTGCGACGGTTCGTATTCATCAGCACTGGGCCGGTCGCGGGCGGGACCATTGGACTGGGGGCCCTCGGCGATTGCATGCCTGTCGTCCGCTGGGGCGACGGACTAGCGAAGATCTCGTGGACGCTCGAGGTCGACCCTGCAGCAACGATGCGGGCCGACGCGACCCTCCTGAAGGGGTACATCGCAGCGGCCCGGTGGGAAACCGTGGCCGGCTCCACGGTCTCCTATGTTCAGGGCTACGTTTCGATCACCCTGTGGACAAAGGGCAAGTGCGAAACCTCGGACGCCGAACCCTCCGGAGTGGTTGCAGGCTGCCAGACCTCGGCCCACCTGGTTCCGGTTACTGTGAAGCTCGCGGAGCCACTCGGTGGCCGAGAAGTGGATGACGGCCTGACCGGCCGGGCGGTTCAGACCTCGCCGCCTCTGCCTTCAGGCGGCTGAGGGAAGGTTCCCGCTACGCTACCGAACGCGATCTACTACGGCTCATCTGGAGCCTTGATGCAGCAGAGAAACTCGTCACAAGTGGAACAGCGCCCCGTGCTAGCTTGATTGTCGCCAGCCCTGCGGCTTGCGTGTCGCTCGATGACCGAACCCATCCCAACCACTGAGGACCTGGCCCGCGATCTTCTCGCCCGCATGCCCGATCGCCTCGCGCACACGGAGGGCGTCGCGCGGAAAGCGAAGAGGCTGCCGTGGCGTTCGAGCCAGACGAAGTCGCGGACCTCGTTGCGGCCTCGTGGCTCCACGACATCGGCTATGCACCCTGGCTCGTCGGGATCCAGATGCACGCCCTCGACGGCGGCTGGTTCCTGCAGGAACGGCATTTCCCGGAGCGCGTGTGCCAGCTCGTCGCGCATCACTCGGGCGCGCGGTTCGAAGCTCGTGAGCGCGGCTTGCTTGATCGGCTGGAGTGGTCGTTTCCGGCCCCCGATGCGGCCCTCCTCGATGCCCTCACCTATGCAGACATGACCACCAGCCCCCGCGGGCTCCCCGTGCCCGCAGACCTCGCCAGCGGGAAGGCGCGCCGGCCGAGCGAGCGGTCGAGTACCTGCAGGCGGTCGGAGACGCATGGCGGCTTGCCGAAGGAGGACCGGGCAGGACGATGGTCGCGCGCTCGGTATTCGAGCGACTTGAAGCCTCAGGGTTCCGCGAACTGAAGCTACATCTGACGGCGGAGGCCCGCGCTCACGCGTTCGCGGCGGCCATTCCGGCGCAGTTCATGTCATCTGTTGGATATGGTCGGGGCGAGAGGCGTCAGCCCGACAACATACGGGTGAAGGTGCGGCGCGCATTGGCGCCTGCTGCCAGGGTGGTCCATCGGTCGGCCTGAATCGAGACGGGCTGCGAGAGAATCCCGCAGCCCCGTCGTTGTTGAGATTTCGATTGCGACGGCCCTTGTCGGCCGCGTTCTTGGAGCGCTAGATGATCCGGCGACGCTGGCCCATGAAGAGGGCGAGCAGGCCGCCGAATAGCGCGATCAGGCCGATCGGCAGGAACCAGATCGTTGCGCCGGACGCGTCAGAGGAGGGCCCGACGCCGGTACTGGTAGGCGGGGGAGTGGCGGCCTTGGTGGGACCTGGGGTAGGCGGGGGAGCGGCGGCCTTGGTGGGACCTGGGGTAGGCGGGGGAGTGGCGGCTTCGGTGGGACCTGGGGTGGCGCCCGAGGCCACCACCTGAACGTTGGCAGTGCCGTCGCTGCAGAAGCCTAGAGACGAATAGTAGATGCAAGCATTGGCACCTGTCAGCCCCGTAGATCCGAGATCTGCCAGGGTCGGGTGGGCAGTACCGGTCACCGTGAATGTCATGATGTCGCCCGTGGTTGACGACGGGATGAGATTGGGGAACCCGTTCCCGAAGTTCACCAGCGTGCAATCAGCCGGGACGATCTTGCCGGCTGTGTCCGAACAGGTGAGGCCGGTTGACGTGAACCAGGTGGGGATTAGTCCGAGGAAGGCGCCGTAGTGGTTGGCCTCGACGCCGTTGGCATACGTCATTGTGGCAGTGAGGGTCAGCGGTGTGCTGGCAGCCGCCGTGACTTGCGGCTTGTCCCAGCTGAGCTGGGTGCCGACGGTGTCGATGTAGGTTCTGAAGCCGAAGTCCGCGGGATCGGCAAGGGCTGTCCACGGTGCGCCCACTTCGAATGCCTGGCCGCCTGTATAGGTGTTGGTTGAGCCGTACCACACACCAGTGCCGGTTGGGTTGATGACGATCGCGTACATCGAGCCCTGCACAACGCTATGAGGCGTCGCGAAGGAGAAATGTACCCAGCCGGGGCTGGCGGCCACCGTACCGGACGCAGACGCCAGGGTCGGACCGGTTGGCAGGCCGGATGAAGTGGCTTCGATCGATGCCGTGAGGCTCCCGCCCCCCTCCAGCGCCAGGTACAGGTCGACGCCGCTCAGGAGGCCATTCTCGCCGGCCGTGAAGGTCTGGGCCCAGTTGACTGCACCACTCGCGCCGTGCCCGAGTCCGGCAGGATCGTTCCATTGGTCCAGATTGTTCGTCGAAATGGCCAGGGTAGACCCCGGCACTAGGCCGATGAGCAACAAGCTCGCGCAAATCGCGAGTGCGCCACGTTTCATGTCCATGTCCTCGAAGGGTCGATAGTGACGGCATCACTCTCGATGGCGGCCGTTTGGTTGATCAGGTCGTCCAGTAGCCGTAACGTGCCCGATTCCACAGACCCGGAGGTTGGGCGAGAACCACCAATACGGCGCAACTCGGGATCGCCCCCGGACCCTACAACTCCCCAATCGAAGGCCGAAGCGGCACTCCGGGGGGAACCCGAGTCCTTACTCGACATAAACACATACCATGGCACTCGTCAATCTACCGCTCGACACCGGCGCACCTGGTGGATCGAGTAGGTCGCCCCACTCACGGGTACGACAGGATCAAGGCTCTTGGGGTCCGCGAGTCCACGATTCACCTCAGCGCGCACGCGGTCCGCCATGGGCTGGCGGCGGTGCTGCCGGCTGAGTTCGATTCACCCGGAAGTGGTCGGGGCGAGAGGAGTCGGGCCCAGGCTAACCCGCTCGTCGGGGATCTGGATCCCACGTCTGTTCCGGGGTCGCGTGTTGGTGACGATTGGTGGCACCAGGCCGCCGCTGCGCTCGGTGCGCTCGGCATGACGCGCTAGGGGTTGGTCCACACGTCGAACCTGTCCAGCTCCGAGACGTCGGCGGTATCGCCGAGTACATGGGCGAGCACCGCGAGAAACTCCGGTTCGGGATGACCGGCACGTTTCGCCTCATCTACGTTCCGATCGAGCGACCACTCCGGTGACCGGACGTCATCGCGTAGTAGCTGCTTTAGGGTCGTAAGGCCTGAGTGTCGATGCTGTGTGTCCGGGTCATGGGCATAGTCGTAGAAGGCCAACTCCAGCCGAAGCCCCGGCGCGGGTCCAAGGTCCTTGGCATGGGCAACGAGCGCTAGACCTTCCTCGACGCTGCCTTTCGCCAGCATCAAACCGGCGCAATTGCCAACAACATTGGCGTCGGACGGGTCTGCCTTGATCGCGCGCTGGTAGTAGTCCCCAGCCGCTTCCGGATCGTGGCGGGCCAGGTTCAGGAAATCCGCGTAGGTGCCAAGAGCGGCCGCGTAACCAGAATCGGCCCTGACGGCGCGCTTGTAGTAATCCTCGGCCCGGTCGAAATCGTGACGAACGTAATGGAGGAACAACGCATAGTTGTTCAAGTGCCACGAGGTATCTGGTTCTGCGGCGACCTCGCGTATGTAGTAAGGCTCGGCCCGGTCTGGATCGTGGCGAGCGTGGGCCAATAGGTTCGCATAGGCGCCCAGGTTGCGGGCATTGTCCGGGTCCGCCTCGATCGCGCGCTCGAAGTACGACTGAGCCGCACTGTCATCATGGCGTGTGCTGGTCAGGAAGCGAGCGAAGTTGCCCAGGTTGTTGGCGTGCTTCGGGTCGGCATCGACGGCTCTTCTGTAGTAACGCTCGGCACCATCAGCATCGTTCTGATCGCTCAGCAGGACCGCGTAGTTGCCGAGCGTGTCTGCATTGTTCGGGTCGGCTTCAATCGCCTGGTTGTAGACGCTGGCTGATCGGTCAGGATCCTGTCGGACGTTTGCGAGGAAAAAGGCGTAGGCGCCAAGGTTATCCGCCCGAGCGGGATCAGCCTCTATTGCCCGCTTGAAGTACGTCTCGGCCGCCTCTGGGTCCTGGCGGACGTTGTTCAGGAAGATCGCGTAACCCCCAAGAGTTGTCGCATTCCGGGGGTCCGCTTCGATGGCGCGCTTGTAGTACGTCTCGGCATCGTCGACGTTGCCACCTGGAACATCGAGAAGAGACGCCTTTCCGGCCATCGCCAAGGCAACTAGCGGTTTGATCTCGGCTTCTTTGGCAGCGCCAAATCGAGCAAGGATCTCGTCATAAGCAGCGGCCTCGTCGCCTTTGCGACCGAGCCGGCTCAGGGTCCACGACTTGTTGGACAGAGCCTTGGCAACGACTTCACGCAACTCCGATTCTTTGGCTCGTCCGAACCTGTTGTCGACGTCGTCGAAGACCGCGAGTGCATCATCCCAGCGGCCGAGTTGCTGTAGCCAGTTGCCCTTGTTTCTAAGCGCCTTGCCGACCTGAACGCGCAGCTGAAGTCTCGGCGCATCGCCAAATCGCATGACCGCCTCGTCGGTGCTGGCGATGGCATCCTCCAGCCTTCCCTGTCGGGCAAGGGACAGGCCCTCGTTGACCAACCCACCCGCGACCGCATCTCGGGTTGACGACTCCCAACTCGATCCGAACCGGTCTACCAGCTCCCGGTAGGTCGAGACTTGCTCTTCATCACGCCCCAGCTTCTTCAGGCTCCCGCCTTTGGCAAAGAGCGCTTGTGCCACCCTCGCCTGAAGCGCAGGTACCTTCTGATCGCCAAACCGGGTGATGAGTTCGTTGAACGCGCCGAGGGCTTCTTCTGATTGGTCTAGCCGGTCGAGGTCATACCCCTTGCTGTACAGAGCCCAGGCCACACCGGGTTGCAGTTCCCGGTCGCTGCCGAACCGCTCAACGCACTCTTCATAAGCCGCGATTGCCTCGTCGGTTCGCCCGGCGGCGGACAGCCTTGCTGCCCTCGCCGTAAGCCTCCTGGCGCGCAACCACGGGAGCATTTCTGAACCAATGGCAACGGCGCTGAGGACGACGATCGCGGGGAGGACGACGCGCTGGCTGTGTATGCCAACCGACGGGGCCGCGAAGTAGGCCCCGATGCAGACCAGGGCTGTGAGCACGAATGCGCTTCGATAGACGCCGTGAAGGACCCTCATCTGCTTGCTCGCACCCTCCGCCGGTATCGTATCGCCTGATCATCAGCAGCTTAGTGGGTCGCGTCCGAGGCGGAGAGGCGTGTCGGTACAGATACCCGAACGTGGCGCTGGCGGGTGCTGACGCGTCGCGTCGCTCGACCCGTCCCGTCAATCGCCTCGGCAGCTGGTCCCCCTGAACCGCTCCTAATCCTCGCTGTCGCTCAGGCTTAGGGAATCGAAGGGGCTCCAGCGCTTCATGACTCGGATGTCGTCGAGGCTGAAGTCACGCTCGGACACAAGCTCGAAATCGACGACATCGATGCCGTCGCAAGTCGACAAAACAGCCGCGAGTTTCCCGAGCGTGATATGAGCCAACGTCCTTCGCGCCTCGACCTCGTAGTCCTGCGCGAGAAGGACCCCTCGCATCACAACGGTGTAGGTCTGGGTGCGGTCGAGTTCCGCGTCATCCAGCGCAAGATAGATTGAGTTAATGTCGCCGCCGCCAGTCCGAAGGAGCCGCTTCAGGTCTTCTGCGGCCTGGGCCCTCCGACGGTTGAACTCGTCCGGAAACGCTTCGCGGATGTACTTACTGGAGAGCCATGCGGGCACTATCCCCGTTGGAGTCGTTTGGAGGAACCCGGCTGGAACCGAGCCGGCGAGTCGCTCTCTGGGAGCAAGCCATCGTTCGGAGGCCGACACTCGCGCGGCCAGGGGTGCTTGGCTTACCGTTGCCTCAAGCTCAAGCAGCCGCGGATTCTTGCCGCGTGTCAGCCCGCCATCAGGTCGACGATCGAGGGCTCGAACGATGACGAGCTCCACCCAAGGCTCTTTCTCCAGTGAACTCTGTGAGACGTCGCAGTCGTGACTGACGACCACGACCAGGTCTCTTTCGCCGAGCTCGAGAGGCTGCGGACCAGCGCGTCGCGCCAGGTCGGCTCCAAGTTCCCTTGGCAAGACCGACCCTTGCCTCCAGCCGGCTGCACCAAGGTCCAACTCGGCGCTCCGGCCTTCGCCGCTCAGGACTCCTCGGCGCCGGACGGGCGTCGAGTGAGCCAGTCGATCTCTCGCTGTGATCCCGGTCTGGAGCCGACGTCGAGCCCGTTCCGCTCGGCGATCTCTCGAACGCTTGGCCGCCGTGGAGCGGTCGCGACGCGAGTCATCTCCCGCATTCGGCTTTCAACGAGCGCCTCGGGGAGCGGGTCGAAAGAGAGCAGATCGACAAGAGAGCGGCCATCGGATCCTGGGGCGCGCACAAGCGGACCGGGCGCCCTGTTTGCTAGTCTTCGCCACATTCCGACCACCCCCTCAAGACGAGCAAGTCGAACCCCATTTGCCCGCTGAGGTATCGACCGCCTTGCCAGCCACGAATAGATCGTAGGCCTCTCAACTCCCACCACGCGCGCCGTCTCCGCAATGTTCAGGCCGAGCACGCTCCGAAGCTCGGCGAGGATGCTCTCAGCCGTGGACAAGGAGTCATCGGCGGAAACCAGATCAATCAGCAGGGCCGAACGAACGCCGGTAGATGTGCCAGTCCCAGGCTGATAGCTGAGAACGTACTCGTCCACCGCGCTCAGATGGGCGGCACGCCCCGCCGGAACTCCCGCCGACGTGGCAGCCGCTAAGGCAAGGAGCCCACCCGCTACGAGATGGCGTCCCCGAACACCAGAGCGAACACGCGTGCCCTCTCCTTCGTCGAACTCGAAGTCGATGGGCGCCGCATCAAGCTCCAACATGTTCGGCATGGACTGGTACCTCCTCGGCTCCCCATGCGGCAAAGGCGTGCGCCGTCGCCGCTTTCCTGAACATGGCGTCGACCAGATCATGCAAGGCCCAGAGCGCGTCGGCAATCGCGTCGACGTTGTATGGGCGGGGTATCTCCGAGAAGTGATCGAAGTCGAGCAATGCCCAATCGTCGCAGTCGGGGACGTTGTCCAAAGCCAAATCTAGGGGCTGGAGGTCCGGCGGCAGACGAAACGGACCGGCGCCGCGCGTCACGCGAACCATCATCCGCCCGAGGTCGCTTTGACCTTGCGCGAGATACTGGCTCCTTACGTCGCCAAGGCCTTCGACGCCACTGACGCCCATCAGCCCCGGAGAGAGGTAGTCGGCCATTGTTTCATTGCCGAGCGGCCTCACGTAGTCGAGATAGCGAAGACCCAGTCGCTCCGCGAGGTCCACTTGGACAACCTCACCTACGACTCGGAGAGCGTTAGCCATGCGCTCAACAAAGGCATCGAACGTCTCGTAGGCTCCAGTCTCCAGCGCGACGAACTCCGGGGCCACAACAACAGCGGACCTCAGATCGCGATCGCCGAAGACCCATTTGCTGCTCAGGTTGACCATAGGTTCGGGTCCGCCGGTGAGGACGATCTCCTGGGTCTGGGACTCGGCGTACCTCGGATAGCCGCTCTTTCGCAGGCGCTCTTGGATCTCGGGTACGAATGATCTCATCTTGAGAACGGGCGAGATCCGAACCTGGGCAAGGGTCAAGAGCAGTGGGCTGTTCTTTAGGAGCAGGGCCGGTCTGGATCGATTCATGCTGCGACTTTACACCAGATTTGACACCCTGGACACTGGGAAGTTGGTGGTACTTCGGGCTGATCTTGATGCAGTAGAGAAAGTCGTAACAAGTGGAACCGCGGCCGAACCTGGGTTGCCGGCCACGTCACGTCGAGTCGTGACATCAACCAGCCCCGGGGTGCACTGCAGGGCTTCGCCCGCAAGCCGGGCGAAGATCAAGCCTTGAGGTTCTGGAGAAAGTCTGCCTCGCACATGATCTCGATCGCCTGGCCCGCGGCCCGCAGTTCTTCGGCTCGACGGGCCTTACCTGATAGGCATTCTCCGGGCCTGAGGACCGCGGCGTTCTGGTAGCCCATCACGAGGATGTTGGTTCGCTTGTTCACGTTGGGCTGAGGCTGCGCACCGACGGATGCGACTACCTGCCAGGCCGTTTCGCGGGTCATCGACGAAAGCTCGCCCGTGAACACGATCTCGCGACCATAAAGCGGATTGTTGGGGTCGGCATCCTCCTTGGCTGTCGGGACGAAATGCAGGAAGCTCGCTCGATGACATCCGAACCACTCGCCGGGAGTGAGCGATCCAAGTCGCACGCCAGTTGTTGAGAGAAGGCTCTCTAGACAATCGGCGCCATGCTCTCGTGCAATTGCGACCATGATCGAACCCGCAGCAAGGGCGTCAGCTTCAGGTTCGTGGTGGTGATCGAGTCGGACGCCTGCGGCTTCCGCGACCCAAGGCAGCGAGTAGGAGAGCAGCTTCCACGTGAGCCGCGAGAGTACGAGGGTGCAGGCGTACGACAGCTGTGGCCAAGCGATTTCGCTGGCCCCGCACGCCTCGCGGATGACACCCATGTCGAACGCCGCGTTGTGGGCCACGAACGGCAATCCGTCCGCGAACGCGATGATCTCCGGCAGGATGTCGCAAAAGCGTGGTTCGCGAGCAACCATCTTCTGCGTGATGCCGTGCAGCATGACGTTGAAGGCATCGAAGTCGTCGTAGCCTTCCGGCGGGCGCATCAAGCGTCGGTGGGTGTCGACCACGCGCCCATCGACCACGCGCGCCATGCCAACGGCGCAGGGGCTCCCTCGGAATGAGTTGGCGGTCTCGAAGTCGATCGCGCAGTAGCTCAACGACATGCAGGTTCCCCCTCTGGCTGATGGTCGTCAGTCGCGAACCCAGTTGCCGATTTGGGCGTCGTTCTGGACCCGCCGCTCCGGCGTCAACGGGTCTGGCTTCTTCTTTGAACCGCGGTTCACGCTGGCGAACTCGTGCAGAGTGACCGGCCGTATCCCCAGTAGATCGTCCGGCGCTGGCTTGCCCGCCACCTCGTACCAGGCCCGCGTCGGCCATCCACAGTGGTAGTGGACCCACCAGCCTCGCTCCGCGTCGAATGTGTAGCCGGAAGGCACGCAACCGCAGAAGCGGATGGCCAACTCTCGTCCACACTTCTCGTGGACGGTCACACGGTGGGCGCGGACGGTGCAGATGCCGGTCGGGAACTCGCAATCGGTCGGGTGGTCGAGGAAGGTCGCCGGTCCCCGAGCGAGGATCGGCGCGTCCTCGCAGCCGCACCACGACCCGCTCCTGCTGACGCCGTCCTGGGAGAACTCACAGTCGCCCGGATGGATGAGGCACGCCTGGCTATCGCGGTCGTAGCCGGGGCACTCCTCGGCCATCGGGTAGTCGTCGATCATGGCTGAAACGGTCAACTCGGAGCCGCTGCCTGTCAACGGGCCGAAGGTCATGGAGCCTTTCCGGCAGGATTGCCAGCCTGGGGTTGCTCAGGGGTTCCGGCCCGGCGTGCCATGGAGTACCGTGCCCGAGTGTGGACGAAGCAGGGTTCCGGCCCCATGGGTGGACTTCAGGTACCCGGGCGATGCAACCAGTTACGGAGTGTTCGAGGGAGACATGCCAGAGCCTTTGAGGGCGGCAATCCAGAGGCAGGCGAAAGCATTCCGGACTCGCTACTCGGCCTTGGAGTGGTCGCGCTGGCGGTGGCAATGCGACGTGATGGCCGAGGCGTGGCGGGGGTGGCTGGCTGATCGGGAGAAGGTCGATCCCGAGATACGAGGCGGCTTCGGGATTGACCACGCCCATACGGAGCCGGACGAGGAAGTCCCGGAAGTCAACCTGTCCGGCTATCGCACTCCGAGTGACGGTCTGATCCATAAGCACTACTGGCTACTGATCGGGCCCGGTCGTCACGTCTTTGACCCTACAGCTCATCAAGACCAGTTCCAGCGCGAGTGGCCGATGACGCTTGACGGTTACATTGTTGAAGGATGTCCCCTCCCGGATTGGAGGCGCGCAACTTGCAGGACCTGATGCTTCGCCTTTTGATTGCTGCAGCTGTTGCGTTGGCGATCCTGGAAGCTGTGCCGCTGCCCTGGAGCATCCTGGTGCTGGTGGCATTGGTGGCTGTCCTGGGAGAGTGGACGCGGCACCCGATCTGGGTTCATTCGAAGCGAGCAGCCCGCCACGCTGGGCATGGGACAGTCTGGGTGATCGGTCGGACGCGGCATAACAGCCGTGTTCGAAGGGCGCGCGCCAAGGCCGGATTGAGCGGCCCGTTGGGCGACCGTTTCGAGTGTCCGAGGTGCGGGAGACTGGCATCTGTTGGAGCTGCCATGACGGCGCGCGATAGGCTCGTCGCCGACTGGCTGAACCTCCCGCCGGACAAATGGGAGCTACTCGACGCTGCGGCCCGCAAGTCGCCTCAGCCTATCCGCGCCGCAACATTGCAGAAGATCGCTTCCATTTCCTTTGACGATGCCGACGCCGCCCTTTGGGGCGCCAGCCATGTTCTCCTCCTGGCTCCCGACGGAGACGGGTACCGCTCCTGTCGGCTTTTCTGCCCCGAGTGCTACGAGAGCGCCAGCACGAGCTTTGAGGCGGAACTCAACCGCGAGCCAGAGCCAGAACCGACCAGACCGACGCGAGAGCCCATACCGGCGCAGCTTAGGTTCCGCGTTCTGAGCCGAGACCACTTCAGGTGCCAGTACTGCGGTCGTTCGCAGGCCGAAGGTGCAGTCCTCCACCTTGATCACGTCGTGCCCTTTTCCAAGGGCGGGCCGACCACCGAAGACAACCTCATCACGGCGTGCATGGACTGCAACTTAGGCAAGACGGACCGAGACGTGCTCCCCTCTTGATTGTCGTCCGTGACAAGGCTAGCGTGACGATCGATGACCGAAGACAAGCCAACCGCCGAGGACCTTGCCCGCGAGCTTCTTGTTCGCTTGCCCGAGCGCGTCGCACACACGGAGGGCGTCGCGCGGAAAGCAGAAGAGGCTGCCGCGGTCTTCGAGCCCGACGAAGCTGCCGATCTGGTTGCGGCCGCTTGGCTCCACGACGTCGGGTATGCACCCTGGCTCGTTGGGATCCAGATGCATGCGCTCGACGGGGGCTGGTTCCTCCAGGAGCGGCATTTCCCGGAGCGCGTCTGTCAGCTCGTCGCGCATCACTCAGGCGCCCGGTTCGAGGCTCGCGAACGCGGCTTGCTGGACCGGCTGGAGTATTCGTTTCCGGCCCCCGATCCGGCCCTCCTCGACGCCCTTACCTATGCCGACATGACCACCAGCCCCCGCGGGCTCCCTGTGAGTTTCGATGAGCGGATCGCGGAGATAATCAGGCGATACCCGCCCGATGACCCCGTGCATCGGGCCATACTCGCCGGTCGCAGCGATCTAGCGAAGTCCGTGGACAACACCCTCGCCCGACTGCGGCGACACGCGGCCGCCTCGGCGCAATCAGACGTCGCGTAGCTGCTTCCGTCAGAGAGCCGATGTTCGACAATGAGGGCAGCGCTTCCAGATGGCAGGGTGCGATGGATCAGGCTGCTGCGGAAGAGCGAACGGAAGTCGCAAGGCTAGTACGCTGATGGAACTTCTCATTGCGGCAATCAGCTTCGCTGCCGCCGTTGTGGCAGTTGTTGTGGGACAGCTCTTGGGGCTCTGATACAGAGCAACGCCGATAGCAGGAAGTACCGCCAGTCGGCGGAGGAACGACGGCACGCGAGAGGGCAGAAGGCCGCCGAGCTGATCCTCGACACCCTCGCTGAACTTGATCTCGGTCCCATGAGTCTGTGGAGAAATCCCGACAGGATCCGGCCATGGCGGTCCTCGCCCGGCCAAGAGGACCTCGCTCCGTTCATCGTTCGGATACTGCGTAACGCTGCCCAGATCGAAAATCAGTCAGTTCGAAACGGTGTGCAACTCGCGGCGAACCTGATCAACAACCACGACGTGCTGGCGGCCGCTATCGGCAAGACTGGACACGAAGTCTGGAACATTGTCCAGTTCGAGGCGGAGACGCTTTTGGGCGCGTACGTTCGCGATGAACCGATACCGGCGACCCCCAAACTCGAAGAGATGACCGTGCAACTCGATGCCGAGATAGACGAGATCATGAAAGACAGCGAGGACGGAGTGATCACGCTGACGATGGAGGAACCCAGCGCCCCGGAGAAGTCCCCCTCAGCGTGAGCCGACCTCTCCGACGGTCGACCGCGTTCAACCGAGGTATGGGCTCGCTCGTCGCTCCAGGAAGTGGCCGATCCGCTGGCGCATCGACGGGTGCATCTGGTAGTCGTTGATCTCGCCGGCTGGCACCCATCGGACGTCGAGAGACTCGCTGCTCGGCCTTGGCTCGCCGCCGATCATTCGCGCTGTGAAGACGAGCGAGCACTCCTGGCGGACTTCGCCGTTGCTCGTGTAGAGGATCACGTGGCGCGGGTTCGTGTAGACCCCGACGAGGCCCGTGATCTCGCAGCGGATGCCCGTCTCCTCCTCCGTCTCCCGAACGCCGCACTGGACGAGCGACTCGCCCGGATCCATCGCGCCACCAGGCAGTGCCCAGTTCTCGTTGTCCGACCGGCGGATAAGCAGGATCTCGCCGGCGTCGTTGGTCACCACGACGTTCGCCGACGGTACGATCGTGGTCGCGGCCGGTGCCGAGGGGTCGTCAAGGTAGTCGATGCGAGCCATTGGTCTCCTCTCTGGCCGGGGCGGCAATGATCGGGTTAGACACGGCCCACACGCGCTCGAAGCTCTTCATGTAGTGATCGAAGAGCCGGCCGCGCGGCACGCGTCGGAGGTGTAGCACCGGGGATTCAACGGCGGCCGCGCCGTAGGTGTGAGCGTTGACCAGCATGTCGTCGTCGAAGCGGTAGATGGAGTTGTAGAGGGTGGTCGCGTGGCCGCGCACTTGCACGCCGTCAACCTGGTCGACGCCGTCGAGGTAATGCAGGGTCATGCGGACGCGCGAGACAAGGTCGTGGCCGATGCCTTCCTCGCGACCTCGGGCGGTGATTGCGCCTGACCGGGGGTTGCCAAGGAGGATCCGGACGCGGGTCCCTCGGGCTGCGGCACGACGGATCGCGTCCGCCAGCTCGGCGTGGCCATCGGAGAGGAACAGAGCCGAGTAGAACAGGAGGTCGACCGAGCGGTTCGCGGCTTCGAGGAGTTCGAACCACAGCTGCGTCGGCACTGATCCTCGGCTCGGGTAGAGCCGGACAAGATCGGCCGCGGTAAGCGCCGTCGTGTCCCTGGCGCTCGGCCAGAGCTGGCCGACACCCGCACCGACGAGACGAGCGAACGCGACCCGATGACGGGGATACGGCGTGCGGCCGGTCGCGATCCATCGCTCGACGGTCTTGGCGTCGACATCGAGCTGCGTCGCGACTGCATCGGTTGTGA
>JANYJI010000248.1 GCA_025358525.1 Chloroflexota bacterium
CGTCCGAACGCGGCGGACCACGGCCCCGACCGACAGGACGGGTCTACGCCCGGATCGGCCTAAGGAAAAACGCCTAGACAACCGACACCCAAAGCACGATTTATGGCGCGCGGGGTAGCGCGCCCACTGGCGATCGTACGCGGCTCGCCGCAAGGGGACCCGTGAGACGAAGCGAAGAGATGGCAGCGCGAATGGCCGGGCTGTGCCTGCCCAGACAGATCGCCTTCGCGGCGGCGGCGTGTACCCGCGCCCGCGGGGTCTTTGCCCTGTGCCACGGTCCAACGCCCGTCGACATCTACGACCACGCGCTGACAGCACTCTGGGACGGCATTCGCCACGACGACCTATCGGCGATCGAGGCCGTCTACGAGCCGCTCGCCAACATGCCCGAAGCCAACTGCGACGACACGCTGCATCGAGACTGGCTGGCCTGGCTGGCCTTAGCCACCTTCGAGTTCCCGGCCGCGCTGATTCGGACACGGCTGCCGGCCCAGAAGGTTGAGCAGGGCTCTGCTTTGATGCTGACGATCATGCACGAGATAGACCTGCGGCTTGGCTGGAACGGACCACCACGCCGGGGCGAGCTAGCCTGTGCCGAGTGGGCTGCCCAGCTACGCTGCCTGGCCATCCTCGAAGCCGATCCGGTCGACCCGGAAATCCCAGTTGCAAACGTCATTTCCGCGGGCCGGGAGGTCGCGCAAGCCTTGGCCGTCCGGGCCGAGCGACTCGCCGCCGCCACCGGCTGGCGCCTCTCGCGTCCTGCACCGGAACCTGAAAGGCACTGACAAGCCCGGTCTGGCCGGCTGGTCAGACAGGCTTGGGCACGTCATCATTCCGGCGAGCAGCATCTCAGCAGAGGAGGCCAGACGGCGATGACGGTCGACGATCGAGCAGGCAAGCCGGCAGAGCCCTCGATGCTGGTTGATGTCGATCGTCTGATCGGCGCCTACTACGATGTTCACCCCGACCCGGCCATCCCCTCACAGACCGTCGCCTTCGGCACGTCCGGCCATCGAGGCTCATCGCTCAGGGCCTCATTCAACGAGGATCACATCCTCGCGACCACAGAGGCCATCTGCCGATATCGCGAGGGCCACGGCATCGACGGGCCGCTCTTCATCGGTGAGGACAGTCACGCCCTGTCTGGCTCGGCCACGCGCACAGCCATCGAGGTCCTGGTGGCCAACGGCGTCTCGGTGCTGGCTAGCAAGGGCAACGCCCTCACTCCGACCCCAGCCATCTCACACGCCATCCTGACCTACAACCGTGACCGAACCACGGGCCTCGCCGACGGCATCGTCGTCACGCCGTCGCACAATCCGCCGGAGGACGGTGGGTTCAAGTACAACCCTCCAAATGGCGGCCCGGCCGACACTGACATCACGTCCGCCATCCAGGGCGATGCGAACGAACTCCTGCGAAGCGGCCTGAGGTCGATCCGGCGACTCGCCTACGAGAAGGCGTTTGCCGAGATCGCCTGCCACGACTTCATCACGGCCTACGTGGCCGATCTGGCGAACGTCGTCGATATGGACGCGATCCGCGGCTCCGGGCTGAAGCTGGGCGTCGACCCGCTCGGCGGCGCGAGCATTGGCTACTGGGCCGCCATTCGCGACCTCTACCGCCTCGACCTGACCGTCACCAACGAAGTCGTTGATCCGCAGTTCGGCTTCATGACCGTCGACTGGGACGGGCGGATCAGGATGGACCCGTCCTCGCCGTATGCGATGGCCCGGTTGGTCGCCCTGAAGGACCGCTTCGACGTCGCCTTCGCCAACGACACGGATGCTGACCGGCACGGCATCGTGACCGGCTCAGGTGGCCTGATGAACCCCAACCACTTTTTGTCGGCTGCGGTCGCATACCTGTACCGCCACCGCAACTTCCGTCCGAACGTGGCTGTAGGCAAGACACTGGTCTCGACCAGTATGCTCGACCGCGTCGCTACCGAACTCGGCCGCAAGCTCCTCGAAGTGCCCGTCGGGTTCAAGTGGTTCGTGGCCGGTCTCGTCGACGGCTCGCTCGGATTCGGTGGCGAGGAGAGCGCCGGAGCGTCATTCCTGCGCCGCGACGGGACGGTCTGGACAACTGACAAAGACGGCATCATCGCCTGCCTGCTGGCGGCCGAGATGACTGCCATGAGTGGCCACGATCCGGCCGTGGCCTATCAGGCCCTGACGAACAGGTTTGGGGCTCCGGCCTACCGTCGCATCGATGCCCGGGCCACTCGCGAGCAGAAGGCGATCCTCTCGAAGCTGTCACCGGCCCAGATAACGGCCTCTCAGCTGGCTGGCGAGCCGATCACAGGTGTTCTGACGCGCGCCCCGGGCAACGACGCGCCGATCGGGGGCGTGAAGGTCACCACCGACCACGGCTGGTTCGCCGCGCGACCCTCCGGAACGGAGGACGTCTACAAGATCTACGCGGAGAGCTTTCTGGGCGACGATCACCTCACCCGGCTCCTCGAGGAGGCTCAGGCCGTGGTCAAGGACGCGTTCGAGGCCGCCACGGGGTCCGGGTCCAGAGCCGTGACAGAGCCCTGATGTGGAAGATTGGGCAGTGCTCGGGGACCGAGGCGTGGGCCGAATCGGCAGAGAGTCCTGGGGCGGTGCCCGATGACACCAGGCCCGCGCCAAGTTATCCACACCCATTGCGCCGATGGCCCGCACGGAAGTTGCGAGCACGCAACAAGTGCCTCAGACGCCAGGCCCACTCTTGCTCAACCCAAAAGTACTGATACGTGGAGTCGGAAGGCTGGTCTTGACGACTCGCCAGGCTCGTCTAACGTTGACACACCCACGGCCGCAGTAATGAGTTCTACGGTGGATCAGCCTGATCATGAGCAAACAGTGATTACCGCCAAAGGCCCAAGCCTGGCGGTGTTGTCGCTCAACCGCGGGTTCCAGGCCGTCCTCGTTTCCGAGGAAGCGGCAGGGATCGGGCGCGCCATCGCCCAGATCGTTCGGGGCGATGGATGGCATGAAGCCAAGTCTTCGGCGGTCCTCGTCGAGGCAGTGATCGGCTGGCTCGGCCGGGACGCTGTCACGCCTATCGGCTTCTATGCCAACGGCACCGGTCCGGTTGAGGCTCTGGCCAAGGTCGGCAACCACTACATGTCAGGGCACGGGGTCGACAACGAGGACGACCTCATCATTCGCTGCTGCGAGCGGCACCGCGGAGCCCGCTTCAGCCAGTCGCGCACTGAAGAGTTGGATCTGTCTGCGCCCAACTCGAGATTCACAATGGGCACTCCGTTTGCCCAGCGAGCTGCCGACCGTCTGGCAGTTCTCCTGGCCGAGGAACTCGACCCCGAAATTGCCCGGGTGGTGCTCGGAGCCTGAGAGGACCGCGGGCCACCTGCGGTGGACATCGCTACAAATACCGAAGCCGGCGCCAGAGGCGCCGGCTTCGACGGTTTCACGGGGAGCCGCGACCACGCTGGGCCGCGACATGGAGCGCGATCGGCTAGCAGGCCGCCGGCCCGAGCAGCTTGCCCGAGGCATCGAGACCGTAGCCGACCGGGTAGACCGCGCCGTCGCAAGCAGCCTTGCCGGTTCGGGGCGCGTCCGCTGCCGTCTTGGGCCAGGTGTATGGCGTGGTCCCGACGAACGGCTTATCGCCGAGCAGAACGTCCGTCAGGCCGGTCGCCTCGGTTCCGGGGAGCCAAGCCGCGACGACGGCATCCGCCGACGAAAGATCGTCCAGGAGCATCGGCCGGCCCGACATCACCACGACCACGAGCTTGGTCACCAGCGGCCGCATCTTCCGGATGAGCGCTAGGTCCTGGTTCGGCAGCGTGAGCGTGGAGGAGTCGCCGACGCCTTCGGCGTAGGGCCTTTCGGCTACGACGACGATGCCGACATCAGCCTTCGTGCCGGCCGGGAAGAAAGCGTTGGCGTCGTACGTGAGGTTCGCAGCCAACTTGGCCTTCAGCGCCCCCTGAAGGGTCGTGCCGGAGGTAATCGGCCCCGCAGAACCCTGCCAGGTGATCGTCCAACCGCCGGACTGGATACCGATATCCTCAGCGCCCTGACCGGCCAGGAGGACCTTCTTGCCCGATGTAGCGATCGGCAGGACGTTCGGGCTCGTCTTGAGCAGGACGGCCGATTCGGCGACAGCCTGGCGGGCGATCGCGCGATTGGCATCCGACCCTACGTCGGACCCCTTGCCCGCGGCGGGCATAGGCTTCTCGAAGAGGCCCATCTCGAACTTCACCCGAAGGATACGGGTGACCGCATCGTCGATCCTTGCCTGAGGGATCGTCCCGGCCTGAGCCAGTGACGTCATCGTCGTGATGAATCGAACGTAATTGGTGGGGACCATGACCATATCGATGCCGGCGTTGATCGACTGGGCGACTGAGGCCGAGTAGTCACCCGGCACCACCTGGTCGATGCCACCCCAGTCGGAGACGACGAAGCCGGTGAAGGCCAGCTGACCCTTGAGGATGTCGCTAATCAGATGCTTGTCGCCGTGGACCTTGCCGGCCGAGGTGGCCGAGTAGGAGGTCATGACGATTCGAGCTCCGCCGTCCACGGCCGCCTTGTATGGCGGCAGGAAAAGCTTGAGGAGCGTGGCCTCGTCCATCTTGTCGACGCCCTGGTCGAGCAGGTATGGCCCGGTCGGGCCGCTCGCTGTGGAGCTGCCGAAGGCCGTTCCGCCATCGCCAATGAAGTGCTTCGCCGTTGCCACCACGGTGTTGTCCGCGCTCAGGCTGGAGCCCTGAAAACCCTTGACGCAGGCTGT
>JANYJI010000002.1 GCA_025358525.1 Chloroflexota bacterium
GATCCGGACGGTCCGATGATCGCCAGGAACTCGCCCTTCGCTACCTGGAGGTTCACCTGCTGGAGAGCCGGGACCTGGACCTTGCCGAGGTCGTAAACGCGACTGACGTCCGCCAGTTCGATGATGCGCTCAGAGGAGGCTGCACTCATCTCCCGAACCCGCCGCCGGGCCCTCCGCCACCCGTCAGGGAGTTGATGTTCACCCCGCCGCCGGCGGTCGTGGTGCCGCTGCGTGTGGAAGTCGTCCCGGTAACGACCGTGTCGCCGACGCTGAGGCCCTTGGCGATCTGAGCCATTGAAGTTGTGACGAGACCGACCTGGACGTCAACGCTGGTCGGGTTGCTGCCACCATTCATGACCTGCACGCTGTACCCGGCTGTGGTAGAGCCCTGTAGCGCCGCCGCCGGAACCCGCAGTACGTTGTCGACAGATGCGGTAGTGACGGTGACATTCGCGCTCATGCCCGCCAGAACGTTCTCCGGCGGGCTGGTCAGCGTGACCGTGACCGCGTACGTGGCCACGCTGCTGGCGCCGCCAGACGAAGACGCCACGGGCACTATCTGGGTCAGCGTGCCCGGCACTGAGACCTTGGCGCCCGTCACCGAGACCGTGGCCGTCTGTCCAATCTTGAGATTGGAGATGTCGGACTCAGCGAAGCCGGCCGTGGCCACCATCGGCCCAACGGATATCTGGATCGCGTAACCGCTCGGAGCGTTGACGCCGGGCAGGAGGTTGACGGCGATGATCAGACCATCGGCTGGGGCCACGAGGGTGGCCGCGGTAACAGCGGACTGATAGCTATTGACCAATGTCTGGGCCGAGGCGACCTGGGCCTGGTCGGCCAGAATCGTCGCGTTCGCAGCAGGCGCCACCTTGGCCTGATACTGAAGCTGGGCCGATTGGTAGCTGAGGGAGGCGTTGGTGACCTGCTGGGCCGCCTGCTGATTCGACTGATCGACCTTGAGTCTTGTCGCGGCCAGGCTTTGCTGCGCCTGCGTAATCGCGGCGTTGTCCTTGTCGATCTGCGGCTGAGGGACACCGTTGGTCTGGTCCACGGCCAGCTGGCTCTGGGCCGTCGTCACCGCAGCCTGGGCCTGGCTCAACGTCAGGGCATTCTGTTGATTCGTGTTGTCGCGGCTGGCCTTGGCCTGACTGTAGCTATTCGAGGATTGGCTAAGTGAGTTCTTGGCCTGGGCCAGCGAAATCGAGTCTGGCCCGCCCTGATCCGTGGCCAGCTTGGCCTGAGCCGAGGCTAGCGTCGCCTGGGCCGAGGCAAGCTGCAGCTGCGCAGCGGTGGCGTCGGCACTCGCCAGCGTTGTGCCCTTGGTCACCTTCTGGCCGACCGTCACTGCGACGGTCTGGACGGGCCATGTCAAGGACCCACTCGACGAGGAGCTGCTCGAGTTGCTACTAGTCGTTCCGCCACTGCCGGAAGTCGTGCTGGCGGAGCTGACGATGTCCGGCATGGCGCCAAACTTGAGCCCATAGACCGTGCTCGCGGCGATCGTTCCGTTGGCTACGGACTGGGCGCTAACCGTGCCTGTGGTGACCGTTGACGTGATGTACCTAGAGCCAGATGACCCTCCGAAGGTGGGCTGGACGACGGCCAAGGCGACGGCGCCTATGCCCACCAGGATCAGCCCGATCGCCATCAACCTGAACTTCATTCGCCCATGCCTCTCGTCTCTCGCCGAGTCACCTCTGCCCCACGGCCAAACCAGGGTGGGGATGCCTGCGAATGTATGGCCCCAATGCCTGAACCTTTCCTGAACGAGTCAGGCACCGGCGGCGGCGGCACGCAGCGGTAGGACCCGGGCTGGCGACTCGCTACGGCGCCTCAACCGAGCCCGGCCAGGGTCGGCGCTGGCGATGTGGCTCGCGGAAACCTACCTCGTGGCCTCTGAAATCATCTCTTTGGCCTGGTTTATCGGGACGGCAAAACCCATATTCTGGGCGCCGCTTGCGCTGGCCGTGATGACGCCTATGACCGACCCACTGGCATCCAGCAATGGCCCCCCGGTGTTGCCCGGATTGATGGCGGCGTCTGTCTGGATCAGCCCCGAAAGGGCCTCCTCCGTCCCTGCAGCTGGGTCGCCGACGGTGATGGTGCGATCGGTTCCAGAGACGATTCCCTGAGTCACCGAGTCCGTAAAGGTTCCGAGTGGACTACCTATGGCGATGCCTAACTGCCCCACCCGAACGGTGTTCGAGTCGCCCAGAGTGACGGGTGTCAGTCCGGTTACGTTCACCCTGACCAGGGCCAGGTCGTGCTGGGCATCCGTCTTGACTATCGAGGCCGGGACCTGGCGGCTGTCGTCGAGAGTGACCGTGAGCGATGAGGCATCGGCGACGACGTGGAAGTTGGTGAGGATCAGGCCATCGCCGGCGACCACGAAGCCGGATCCGGCACCGGTGGCTGGCATGGAGAACGGCGTGAAGCCCGTGACGCCGGCCGCCGTGACGGTTACGACGGACGGCCTCACCGCCGTCGCCACCCGCACGATGGCCTCGGACTGGGTCAGGCTAATGAACTGCAGGCCGCTGGGTCGGCCGGTGACCGAGGGCGTCGACGCAGGCTTGGTGAGAGAGACTGCGACGTACGTGCCGGCCGCGGAGACGACGGCCGAGAGCAACGCGGCTAGCAGCATGAGGCCGGCGACTCTCCGGCCGCCCCCCTGGCTTTCGGGGCTCGGGGAAGGCTGACCGTAGGCGTATTCCGATGGACCGAGCGGGGAGGGCGCGGCATCTCGTGGCATCCAGCCGGCTGGATGGCGAGTCAGGCCCTCGTCCGGTCCGACAGGATGCTGGACCGCGCCATTCGGTTCGAGTGCGCTCATGTTTGCGCTCCGGTTTTGGTCCCGCGCTACTGGCTCGGATCGCTCCATGGGGACCGACTGAGCTGGCCCTGAATGTACCTCGCCTGGGCTGTGTTCACCGGCATCCGCACTCGCCGGGCAGGACCGGCAACGCGGCCTCCCGAGCGCTCGACCTAACCAATGGCGCCGAATGGGCGCCATCGCCGGCCCAGCGAACTAAACGTTTACGGCCAATCCACCCGGTTGGATAGTGGCGCGGCGCGAAAGCGCTGGTAGCATCCGCAGGAAATCGGACCACAACAATCAGGAGCCCTGCCGAATGGCAACTGTTACGTTCGAGAACGTTAGCAAGCGTTACGGCGATGTCGTCGCTGTCGACGACCTCAACCTCGACATCCGCGACGCCGAGTTCATGGTCCTGGTCGGCCCATCGGGCTGCGGCAAGACCACGAGCCTGCGGATGGTCGCCGGCCTCGAGGAGATCACCGACGGCACGCTGCGCATCGGCGAGCGGATCATCAACGACGTTCCGCCGAAAGACCGCGACATCGCGATGGTCTTCCAGAGCTACGCGCTCTATCCGCACATGAGCATCCGCGATAACCTCGCGTTCGGCCTCAAGCTGCGCCACGTCCCCAAGGTTCAGATCGAAGCCCGAGTCAAGGAAGCGGCTGCGATCCTCGACCTGACCCGCTATCTCGACCGGAAGCCGCGGGAGCTCTCCGGCGGCCAGCGCCAGCGCGTCGCCCTCGGGCGTGCCATCGTGCGCGAGCCGGCAGTTTTCCTTATGGACGAGCCTCTCTCGAACCTTGACGCCAAGCTCCGAGTTGAGACCCGCGCCAACATCCTGCGCCTACATCAGCGCCTCAACACCACGTTTGTTTACGTGACCCACGACCAGATCGAGGCCATGACGATGGGCACTCGCATCGCGGTCATGAATGAGGGCCGTCTGCAGCAGGTTGGCACCCCGCAGGAACTCTACGACCGGCCGATCAACCGCTTCGTGGCTGGCTTCATCGGCAGCCCGGCGATGAACTTCGCCACTGTCGAGGTCTCCGGCACCAGCGACAAGATGGAACTCCTCGGCTCGAACGTCACCGTCCCGATGCCGCCGCAGTTCCGCGAATCGATGGGCGCTATCGGTCGCCAGTTGATCGTGGGCTTCCGCCCCGAGCACCTCATTCTCGGCCCGGTTGCCGGCGGCTCGGCCACCGTGAACGCCAAGGCCGAAGTTGTCGAGTATCTCGGCAACGAAGAGCTAATCCACGCTTCCGGCGCCGGCCGCGACATCGTGGCTCTCGTCGACTCCTCGTACCGAGTCCGCCCGGGCGACATGCTCGAACTGCGGGTCCCGCTCGATCGGGTCCAGCTCTTCGACCCCGACACGAACTTTGCCCTCCCGTTCGGACCGGTAACTGCCTGATCAACTGGCTCAGGGAACCAGCGCCTCGGCCTCGGCCGGGGCGCTGGTTCTTTAACGGACCCCGGGAAGACGCAGTTGGGGCGGGCACGGCAACAAGCATCAGGCCAACCGCTCGTGTGCTCTTCCTGTCAGGCCACGGCCTGCCCGCTCCCCCACCTCCCGTATAGTTCGAGCATGCCTGAATCTCCCGCCCGCCGCCGCCCGAATCGCGATTTCACGGGCAACCATCGTCTCGACTCGATCGTGGACGAACTCCGCAAGGCCGACGCAGCCCTCGAGGAGCGGGTCGTCGAACGTAGACCCCTCCACACCGGCCACTACATGGTCTTCGAGGCGGACCGCATCACTCGCGGCGACGGCTCCGAGTCCTCACGGGACATCGTGGTGCACCCCGGCGCAGTGGTCGTGGCCCCGCTCGACGCCGACGGCAAGCTCCTTCTCGTCACCCAGTACCGTGTGCCGTGCGGCGGGGCGATGCTCGAGCTGCCAGCCGGCACACTGGAGACTCACGACGGCGTGGTCGAAGGCCCGCTCGTGGCCGCCCATCGCGAACTCGAAGAAGAGACCGGCTACCGGGCCGGCACCATGGAACGGGTCGGTGGGTTCTGGAGCGCCCCTGGCTTCTCCACGGAGTACCTGACACTGTACCTAGCAGCGGACTTGCATCCAGCCATCGAGGGACGCCTTTACCCGGACGCGGATGAGAACCTCCAGCTTTCGAGGCTCCACTGGCGCGACGCCGTCGAAGCCGTAGAGAGCGGCGTCATCGAGGATGCCAAATCCATTGCTGGCATCCTGCTGCTGGCCCGACGCCTGGAGGCAAAGGGCCGCTGAGGTTCGGGCCTG
>JANYJI010000009.1 GCA_025358525.1 Chloroflexota bacterium
GGCAAGCCAAGGATGATCTTCGAGGCTGGGGCGAGGGCCCTGAAGGCGTCGACCGCGTTCGTCAGGTCGTAGGCCGTCGGACTGATGAGTGGATCGATCGACCCCGTGGTGGCGGGATGGCCGCCCCGGAAATCGTAGCCCATGATGAAGGCTGCGTCGGCGGCTCCGGGAGCCGTCAGGTTCGCGAGGTCATAGGTGTTGGGCCGTCCGGTCGCGTCGAAGGTCAACTCGTAGCCGGAGTGGACCTTGTCCAATTCCGTGCGGACCAGCCGAGTGAACGTCACGAAGTTGCTGTACTGACCAGGCGCGATCGGCTCGAAGTCGAGGTTGACGCCATCGGCCCCTCTGCGGCCGACCTCTGCCGCCATCTGCTGGGCGGCCCTCAGGCTCGCTGCCGGAGTCGTGAGAAGGTGTTGCTGGGCGGCTATTCCGCCGCTGTCCCAGGCGAAGCTCTCGATCGTCAGGACGACCCGCGTGCCATGGGCGTGGGCGTTGTTGATCACCGTGGTCATCGTCGAGCCGACCCAGCCATTCCAGCCGCTTCCCGACCGAGAGAGTGCGCCGTCGTTGGTGGGATCATTGCCGACCATGTCGACGTTCAGCAGGATGCCGAAGTAGGCGATCGTCGAAAGCGTGTCGTAATTGAGTGTGCTGCCCAGCTGCCAGTAAGGCAGGAAGCCAAAGACCGCACGGCGCAGAACGGTGAGGGTGGCGTTGGGGGCGACTGTCGCGGGTCGGGCGAGGTTGGGGGCCTCCACGCCGCTCGCGCGGCTGGCCGGCAATGCCACGGCCGCGGCGCCATCAACCAGGGCGGAGTCTCCGGCACGCGGCCGGAAAGGAACGGTCACAGGGCCGCCCGGCGCAAACGAGTACGCCTTCGCGCTGTGTGCCTGGGCCTCCTGAAACTGGATTGAGGGTTCGCTCGCCGTGACGGGATCGGCCGCGTAGGCCTTCCCAGCTGATGCGGGAACCAGGCTGGCAGAGATAGCGAGGGCGATGGCGAGTCCGATTGGGGGCAGCGACACCGACACGCGGTCGAACATGGCGGTCCTCATCCGATCGCACGGCGACCGAATGCCCTAGCCGGACAGACGACGACGATCCGCGCGATTCGTTCTATTTGACGAAGCGACTTGCTGATTGACGAAGCGACTTATGGGGTCAGTCTGCGGGCTGTCGGCCGATAAATGCGTACCTATTCGGGTAAGGCTCCGACACAATCCTAGCATCGGCCTGCGTGGTTCTGTCCACCGCGTCACGCAGAACGCCCAAAGTAGTGCCCCGACGGCCTCGTCCGCTATGGCCCGAAATGGCCAATTCGGTCGAGTGCGGCACTACCTGCCGGTGCCGCTCAGGACCGCCGGCACCGTTCGGGCGATGATCTTGAAGTCCAGCCAGAGTGACCAGCGGTCGATGTAATCGAGGTCCTGCTCCACCCAGTGGTCGAACTCCGGGCTGTGACGTGCCCCGACCTGCCAGAGCCCGGTGATGCCGGGCTTCATCGAGAGTCGACGCCGATGCCAGGTGTCGTAGTTGGCGACCTCGCTTGGAAGCGGCGGGCGCGGGCCCACAAGACTCATCTGTCCCCGTAGGACGTTCCACAGCTGAGGCAGCTCATCGAGAGACGATCGCCGCAGGAAGCGCCCGATGCGCGTGGTCCGGGGATCGTTCTCCAGCTTGAAGGCGTGGCCGTTGATCTCGTTGTCCTCGAGCAGGTCCTGGAGTTGCTCCTCCGCATCCGCGCACATACTCCGGAACTTGATCAGCATGACCGGGCGTCCGTGGAGACCCACTCGTTCCTGGCGGAAGAGGATCGGGCCTTTGGAGTCGAGCCTGATCGCGATCGCAAGCACAGCCGTCACAGGCGATAGGGCGACCAGCAGGAATGTAGCCCCGACGATGTCTACGAGCCTCTTGAGCAGCAGGGCCACGGTGCGGTCCGGGCCATTGGCCAACGAAAAGACGCCTACGCCATCGATGCTCTCGAGCCGGCCGGTTGTGAGCACGCGCTCGACCGGGGCGACCGGCATCCGGACGACTTTGCCCTCCTCCTCGCACAGGTGGACCGACTGTTCGATCAATTCCTCCATGGAGAAGGGCAGGCAGATCGCTACTTCGTCCACGATCTGGCTGTGCAGGATTTGCTCGAGGTCGTCAATCATGCCGAGCAGAGGCCGATCGAGGACGACTCCTCCGTCCGACGGATCGGCCTTGAGGTGGCCGATGACGACCAGGCCCAACTCGGCGTGGCACCCGACCAGATCCGCAAAAGCCTTGGCGCGGGCGTTGGCGCCCAGCACGAGCATGTATCGGACGTTGCGCCCGTGGTCTCTGGCGAACACAAGGAGCTGCCTGACTACGATCCGAATGCCGATCGCGGCGGCGGCCAGGGACGGGAAGACGACGATGAGGAGCAGCCGGCTCACATCGGGCAGCTTGAAGAGGTACAGCAGGCTCAGGGTCAGGACCAGCTGGACGAGGCTAGCCCGGAGAACCGCGGCCACGTCGCTCCGCCTGGTCCATCGAGCCCGGCTGCGGTACAGGCCGTGCATCCACAGCACCGCGATCCACATGCCGACGAAGACGGCTAGCGTGAGGTTCGAGTCGGTCAGCGAGGTGGAGACATTCTCCGTCCCTCCGAACGTCGGCCCGAATCGGAAGCTGTACGCTCCAGCCACGACCATCAGCGCCAGCCCGAAGTCCGCCGCCACCAGCGTCAGTCGAAGAGCGGCGGCGTAGCGGCGGATCATGCGTTCAACCCTTCCTCCGTGGGCACTCGAGTCCTCCCCGGCCCAGGAGCTGAGTATCGCTCGGTCGGCCAAGCGGCGCAACCTCCAACTGGCCGACCGATGTGCTACATTCCGCCAGATTTGGAAACGAAGTCGCCGACCACGGGGGGTCGCAGGCGTTCGCCGTCGCTGGCCGCACTGCTTTCCTTCTTGTGGCCCGGCTTGGGCCAGCTACTCACGGGCAAGCGCCGCGCGGCGGCGTTCTTTGCCGTGCCTGCCTTGCTGGTACTGCTGCTGCTGCTGTACGAACTGCGTAGGGGCCCCGTGGTCCTGGCGACGAGCCTCTTTGCCGAACGGAATATCGGCCTCGCCGCAGTCGTCCTGGTGATCCTCGTCGGCGCTTGGCGGCTCGCTTCGGTTACGCACGCCTTCCTGAGCGGCGAGATGAGCCAGGCCCGCCGTCGACAAGACCGGATGGTCCTCGCCGCCCTGGCTGCAGTGATCGTCGTCAGTCACCTGGGAGCTGGCTTCTACCTGCTGGTTTACTCCAACGCCGGGAACGACTTTTTCGATCCCTACGGCTCCTTGATCGGCCGGCCCACGCCTGCGCCGAGCCTGGCTCCGGGACAGACGCCTTACCCGACGATCGACGTTGCCACGCCGCCACCGGCCGGCAGCCGCGTGACCATCCTGTTCACCGGCGTGAGCAGCTCCGGGGAGCGGCTCTTCGACTCGATCATGGTCGTCAGCTACGACCCCAAGACCAACTCCGTCCAGATGGTGAGTGTGCCTCGGGACAGCGCCAGCTTCCCGTTCTACTTCGGCGGCACCGATCCAGTCTCGCACAAGATCAACGAGTTGCCGAAGGCTGTCGATCGTGGCTGGATCAAGTCGCCGAATGACGGCTACACGACCCTCGTCAAAGAAGTTGGATACCTTGTGGGCGTGCCCATCCACTTCCACGCGGTCGTGGATCTGCAGGCGTTCGTGAAGTTGATCGACGCAGTGGGGGGGATCGACGTGGTCAACCCAGGCGTCATCAGCGACGGTACCTACGACTGGCTCGACGGTGCGCCCTACGGCTTTTACCTTGCTGCCGGGCCGCACCACCTCGACGGCAAGCATGCCCTGGCATATGTGCGGTCGCGTCATGGTGCCGACGGTAACGGCGACAACAATGACTTCAAGAGGGCCGACCGCCAGCAGGAGGTACTCATCTCCTTGCTGCACAAGATGTCCTCGCCCAGCCAGATCCTCAACCTACCGAGCCTCGTGTCAACAATCGGGGCGAGCGTCACCACCAACTTCCCCAGGGACAAGGCGGCTGACTACATAGCCCTGGGCCAGGACGTCCCGAGTCAAAACATCACGAAGATCGTGTTGAGCGTGCCTGAATACGGGAGCTATTTCGGCGCCTCGAGTTCCTGCCTGTACAACGACAAGGTCGCTGCGCTGTCGATCAAACTGTTCGGCCAGGACAGCACCTGGTACGGCAAGCCCGCGCCGCCAAACACCTGCCCGTAGACGGTTCCCGGGCCGGGCGGGCTGGGCTGGGCGGGCCGGGCTGGGCGGGCCGGTCCCGAGGCGCTCTCGACCTAGCGCGGCCGCACGATATCCGCCAGACGCGCCACGACGTAGTCGACGTCGTCGTCCCCCAGGTCCGGGTAGATGGGCAGTGAAATCTCCCGCTCGTACTGGAGCTTCGCGATGGGCAGGTCGTCCGGGGCGTAGCCGTATGTGCGTCGGTAGTAGGGATGCAGGTGTAGCGGGATGAAGTGGACGCTTGTCCCGATCCCGGCCTCGCCCAGGCGTTCGATCGTCTCGGCCCGCGTCAGCCTGACGCGATCGAGGTTCAAGCGGAGCGGGAAGAGGTGCCAGGCGTGGACCTCGCCGGGGCCCGGCATCGCCGGTAGTTCCACCAGCTCCCCCAGGCCGGCCGCCGGAATCGCCGCAGCGTATCGCCGGGCCACCCGCTCGCGTTCCAGGCGCATCGACTCCGCCCGCTCCAGCTGAACGAGGCCGATGGCCGCGGCCACGTCCGTCAGGTTGTACTTGTAGCCCGCGTCCTCGATCTCGTAGTACCAGTTGCCGCTGCCCGTGTAGCGCTTCCAAGCGTCGCGGCTCAGGCCGTGGAGTCGCATCGACCGGGCGCGATTGGCGATCTCGGCCGAGTCGGTCACGATCATCCCGCCCTCGCCGGTGGTGACTGTCTTTGTGGCGTAGAAGCTCAATGCCCCGGCCGTGCCCCAGGACCCGGCCGCGCGTCCACCGCGGCTGCAAGGCAGGGCATGGGCCGCATCCTCGATAACCGGCAGGCCGTGGCTGCGGGCAAGCTCCAGGATAGGCTCCATCTCGGCCAGGGCGCCGCCAAAGTGAACGACCATGATGGCCTTCGTCTCGGGCCGAAGCTGAGCCTCGATCGTCTCGGCCGTGACGTTGAAGGTGATCGGGTCGACGTCGGCCAGGCGCGGCCGCGCGTTCAGGTAACGGCACACCTCGCCGCAGGTGGCAAAGGTGTATGTGGGCACGACGACCTCATCGCCACCCTGGATCCCAAGGGCCTCGAGGATCAGGTGGAGGGCGGCCGTGGCGGAGTTGACGGCCACGGCGTGGGCCGATCCCACGCGAACCCGGACTGCCTCCTCGAAGTCGACGGCCCGCTGGCCGGTGGTCAGCCAGCCCGACTCCAGGACCTCCATGACGGCGTCCCGCTCGGCCGGGCCGATCGATGGGCGGTGAAACGGAATCTTGAGAGTGGGCCTGGTGTTCGCTCCCTCGGGGATGCTCACGTGTTGCCCTCGCTGGCGGCTGCGTACGAGTCCGGCCGGCTCAGAGTCACCACAGTCCGCAAGAGGTCGCGGACCTCCTTGTCGTCGTGGCGGCGCACGGCCGGCTCCAGCTCGGCGAGGAACGTGGTCAGTGGCTCACCGATCGCCCCGATGGCGTTTCCTCGGACTCGCATGATCGAGTCGTGGCCGGTCCGCTCCGTCGTCTCGTGGTCGTGGAAGAGTGCCTCGTGTAGCCGCTCCCCCGCGCGAAGCCCCGTGTAAACGATGGGCACCGCCTCGGGATCAAGGCCCGAGAGGCGGATCAGGTCTCGGGCGAGATCCACGATCCTGACCGGCTCGCCCATGTCGAGGACGTAGATGACCCCACTGTCCGGTGTCGAGCCGGCCTGGAGAATCAGGCTCACGGCCTCGGGGATCGTCATGAAGTAGCGCGTCGCGTCGGCGTGGGTAATCGTGATCGGCCGACCCAGCTCCAGCTGCCGCTTGAATGTCGGAATGACGCTGCCGCTCGAGCCGAGGACGTTGCCAAACCGGACCGCCACGTACGGCCGGCCCGAGCGCCGGGCGGCGGCAACCGTCAGAAGTTCGGCCAGGCGCTTCGTGGCGCCCATCGCCGAGACGGGCTCGACCGCCTTGTCCGTCGAGATCAGAACGAAGCGTTTCACGTCGAGCCGCTCGCAGGCCGAGATGACGTTGCGCGAACCGAAGACGTTGGTCATGGCTCCTTCCGCGGGCGAGTGCTCGACCAGCGGGACATGTTTGAGGGCGGCGGCGTGGAAGACGACGTCCGGTCGGGCATGGCCGATGACCGCGTCGACGGCCTCCGGAGAGCGGATATCGGCCAGGACAAGATTCAGGCCGACGCCGGGGTTGGCCGCTACCCGCTCGGCCAGCTCGCGCTCGATCAACCACAGGGCCTCCTCATGGTTGTCGACGACGGTCAGGAGCCGCGGGCCCAGAGCCAGGATCTGGCGGACCAATTCGCTTCCGATCGATCCGCCCCCGCCCGTCACCAGAACGCTGGCGCCGTTGAGATAGCCTGCCACCGCGTCCGTATCGATCTCGACCGCTTCGCGACGCAGCAAGTCCTCGACGCTGACGCGGCGAATCCTGCCCGCCAGCGAGTCGCCGGCGAGCAACTCGCGGGGGTGGGGGACCGTTCGAACCTGCAGCCCGAGTTCCTGGCCGCGCTCGAAGGCGCGCCGAATCGCCTGCCCGGACGCGGTCGGCATGGCCACCAGAAGCTGATGCGCCTTGGTCTCGCGGGCGACCTTTGGGAGGACGTCGAGCCCTCCGAAGACGCGTTTGCCAAGCAGTCGGGAGCCGTGCTTAGCTGGATCGTCGTCGATGAAGCCGACCACATTTAGCCCAGCCTCCGGGTCGCGGGCGGCGAGCCTTGCAACCGTTGCCCCTGTCTCGCCGGCGCCGTAGACGATCGTGGCCGTCAGTCCGATCTCCTCGTCCGTGCCGCCCGAGATGCCCCTGTGTTCCAGGTGGGCGCGCACCGCGAAGCGTCCGCCGCCTACCAGAGCCAGGCTCAGGAGCGCCTGTGTGGCGAAGATGGACTTGGGGAAGCCTGCCGTTCCGATCAGGCCGGCCCAGGCCAGGCCGCCGAAGAGGGCTGCGCTGAAAACCGTGCCCACTACGACTGCCACAGCCAGGGAGAACATCTCCTGGATGGATGCATAACGCCACTCGCGCCGGTACATACCGAAGACCGCGTACGTGGGCGGCATTACCACCAGCGGTAGAAGTGCGACCGGCATGAAGGCCGACATGGACGAGGCGACGAAGACGGTATCGAAGCGCAGGCCGAAGCTGATGGCAATTGCGGCCAGCGTGGCGACTATGTCGTACACGAAGAGATGTCTGCCCCGCGGCACGAAACCATTCACAGATCGGCTCCCGCTTCCTGGCCCACTTCGTCTCGCAGTGGGGCTGGCAGCCGGACCTGGCGCCCCAACACCGCTCGGGGTGTCTGGGCGAGTATCCAGAGGTCCAGACGAGCCGATCGGTGGCGCAGATAGGTCGCGTCCAGTTCCAGCTTCCGAGGCAGCATGACCTCCCTGTAGGCCCGTTCCGGGTCGGCATCGACTAACCGCGTCTCCTCGTCGGCGTTGAGCAACTGCGCCAGGCCCGTTATTCCCGGGCGGGCGCTGAAGACGAATCGGTGCAGCGGCTGGTCGAAGTCGACGAAGTGAGGGTCCTCCGGTCTGGGCCCGACGAAACGCATTTCGCCCCGGGCTATGTTCCAGAGCTGCGGCAACTCGTCGAGGTGGGTCTTGCGCAGCAGCCGGCCGAGGCGCGTGACGCGCGGGTCAGCCGCTCGCGTCAGGCGCTGACCCGAGGCCGCGTTCGCAACCATGGTCCGGATCTTGAAGCATGTGAAGGGCTGCCCACCCTCGCCAACGCGCGTGGCCGCATAAATCGCACCGCCCGGCGTCTCCGTGCGAACCGCCACAGCCAGAACCACCAGCAGTGGCAGGGTCAGCAAGAAGCCCAACAGGGAGAACGTTCGCTGGATCGCGTCGGGCATGGGCTGACGCAGAACCTCGGGCGGGTTAACCGCGGCCGATCATACCTCAAGGTCCTGTCCGCACCGGTCCGGCCGGCTCAATCGGGCCCCTAGAATATCGCCATGCCAGCCCTCGCCCCGCCCCTCGACCGGCCTCTCGCCCCGCCCCTCGCCCCGCCCCTCGACCGGCCTCTCCGGCTGGCGTTCCTGGGCGACGCCAACAGCATCCACGTTCATCGCTGGGCCGGCTGGTTCGCGGATCACGGCCACACGGTGAGTCTGCTCGTGCCGGCCGGGTTCGAGGTTCGGCCGGGTTTGCCGAGGACGCTTTCGGTCGAGCGGTTCCGGCCCTACTACCAGGGCCGCTTCCGGCCCTACGGCTACGTGGCGGAGCGGCGATCGCTGCGCGAGGTGGTGGCCAGACTGCGGCCCGACGTTGTCCATGCCCACTACCTCACCGAGTACGGCTGGCACGCCTGGATGTCGGGATTCCACCCCTATGCGATCACGGTCTGGGGCTCCGACGTGACGATCTCGCTCCGACGATCGCGCCGGACCGCCCTGTACGGCCGCGTGTCGCTCCGCGGCGCCGACCTGGTGACTGGCGATTCGGCATCGCTCGTGGAGGATGTGATCGCGGCCGGCGCTCGGCCTGACCGGACTCATCTCATCCAGTTCGGTGTCGACACCGGGCTGTTCTCACCCGGGCCGGATCCGGCGGAGTTGCGCGCCCGGCTCGGGCTTCAGGGCCGCCGGGTTCTGTTCTCGCCCCGCCTCATACGGCCCCTGTATCGACACACTGTCGCGGTCGAGGCGCTGGCCTCGCTGCCCGATGATTTCGTCCTGCTGATGGGTCGGTACCAGGTCGACGAGGCCGAGCTGGCGGCCGTCCTTGGGCGGGCTGAGGCCCTGGGCCTCTCCGACAGGATCCACGTCGTCCCGAGCATCGACCATGGCGAGATGCCGGACTTCTATCGGCTTGCGGCTGCGGTTCTCACGCTTCCGATGAGCGACGCGACACCCGTGACGTTGCTCGAAGCGCTCGCCTGCGAGCGGCCGGTCGTGGCGACGGACCTGCCGAGCGTCCGCGAGTGGCTGGCTGAGCTCGACGGCGGTTCGCTCGTGCCAATCGACGACGCGCAGGCGACGGCTGATGGAATCTTGCGGATCGCGGCGCGCAGCCTTGAGGACCAGCGGCAGATCGGCCGGCGCGGCCGGGCAATAGTCCAGGAGCGGGCCAGTCAGGACGCCAACATGACTGCCGTGGAGGTCATGTACAACGGCTTGCGCTCGCGGCGACCGTAGCCGCCGGCGCCGGTCCGGGGGCGTCTAGCGAGCCGCCTGGGGCTTCGGCCGAATCAGCCCCGCGTAGTGGGAGCGGGTTCCGGGCAGCTTCTGGAGAAGTAGTGCGGAGGTGCGACTCCTCGGGACCAGCGAGTGGCTGGCCCGCCAGCCGAGCGTGACGGGCCGCATCTCGATGGAGCAGCCCGGGAACAGCGACTTGATCTCCGCCAGGTCGATCGGGACAAGGTCGGCGGTGGCGCGCAACTTCCGGATGTCGTACCAGAGGATGCGGCCGTCGGGCCGCAGGACGCGCAGCATCTCGCGGGCGATGGCCTGACGAAGCCCGAGGTGAGCGACCGACGAGAAGACTACGTACTGACTGACGAGGTCGAACGAGGCATCCGGGAATGGCAGCTCATGGGCGCTCCCGACCTCGAACCGAGAGGCAGGCATTGCCGTCCGGGCGCCCTCGATTCGGGCTTGGAGCAAGTCGATGCCTACGAGACGGGCTGGATCCGCGCCCATGATCGTCATCCGTCGCAGCTCTCCGCCGGCTCCGCAGCCAACGTCGAGGATGTCCATTTCGGCCAGGGAAGAAAGGCCGGAGCGGCGCAGCAGGTCTGCCAGGACCCACTCGCGTTCCTGAACGGTGAAGAAGTTGGCCGGCGAGAATGCCCCGTACAGCTTCGCGAAGGCAGGGTTCGCGGCGCGCTCCGTGTAGACACGCCGGGCTCGCTGGATCTCCTCGTCGAAGTCGCTCACTCTCGATTCCCTTATTCGTGCGCACGGCGATCGGGCTCGGCAGAGGGCCGCGCCGGACGCCAGTGGTGAGTGTAGGGGCGGGCTCGGTAGGGCGTGGAAGCCAGGTGCGGAGCGGCATTGGGGGGCCATGTTCGTTACAATCCGCGGCGATGCCTAACCCGCCGCTGCCGCCAGTGCTCCGATCGTGAGCGAAGACGCTTCAACGACAGCGGAGCCCAAGAACCGGATAAGGCTGGCTCTCCTGGGCGACCCGAACAGCATCCATCTCCGACGCTGGGCAACCTTCTTTGCGGAGCGGGGCCATCGCGTCACGCTGCTCGTCCCAAAGGGCGCAAGAGTCGATCCGGGCCTGCCGGCGTCGATCGCATTCGAGGGCTTCAGTCGCTTCAACCCGCGCAGCTTGTTCCCGCCTCTGAGCTTCCTCCGGTCTCGCAGGTCCGTGCGGATGGCCGTCGCCCGGGTCCAACCGGACGTGTTGAACGCCCACTTCCTGACCATCCACGGCTGGCATGCCTGGCTGGCCGGGTTCCACCCGTACGCCGTCACGTTGTGGGGCTCGGACATCTACATCGGCCCGCGCAAGTGGTTGGCGGTGCGCATGCTGGCCCGGCTGACGCTGCGGGTCGCGGACCTGGTCATGGCCGATTCCGAGGACCTCAAACGCGCCGCCGAGGAGCTGGGGTCGCGGCCAGGTAGCACCGAGTTGATCCAGTGGGGCGTGGACTTGAGGCGCTTCTCGGAAGGCCCGGCTCCGGACGAGTTGCGCTCCCGGCTCGGCCTCGACGGCCGGCGGGTCGTCTTCTCTCCGCGCGCCGTGAGGCCGCTCTATCGACAGGGCGTCGTGATCGAGGCGCTGGCTCAGCTGCCCTCGGATGTGGCCGTGGTCATGTCGCGCCACAACTGTGATCCGGCCGAGGTCGAGGCGATCGAGCGGCAGGCGGCGTCCCTGGGCATCTCCGATCGAGTTGTGTTCGTGCCCGAGATCCCGCACGCCGAAATGCCCGACTTCCTGCGCCTGTCCGACGTCGTCGTGTCGGTGCCGGCTTCGGACTCCACGTCCGTGACGATCCTCGAAGCGCTGGCTTGCGAGCGGCAGGTTGTGGCCGTCGATCTTCCGAGCGTCCGCGAGTGGCTGGCAGATCTGGACCCCGAGTCGCTCGTGCCCGTGGATGACCCGGCAGCCACAGAGAGGGCACTGGCGAGGGCCCTTGGACGCAGCGCCGCAGAGCGTGCCGAGATCGGCCGCCGAGGGCGGGCGATCGTCAAGGAGCGAGCGGACCAGGCCACGAGCCTGGGTCACGTGGAGCAGCTGTATCTGCGATTGCTCCGCAACGTGGCAAGCGGGTCGCGGTGACGGCTACGCCGGCTGGTGGCAACCCCTTTGCTAGACGAGTGGCGACGGTCTTCGGGGCCAAGATCGTAGTCTTCGGGCTGTCTCTCGTGACTACGCTCGTGGTGTCGCGTCTGCTCGGCCGGGAAGGCAAGGGCGCATACGTAGCTGTCACGTCCTTGCCGGCCCTGGTGGGCACCATCGGTGTCTTCGGCCTCCCCAGCGCTATCAACTTTTACAGCGCCCGGGGCTCCTCCGTCCGTGGCCTGCTCCTCGCCTCGATCGCCTTCGTGGCGGTCATCTCTACCGTCTCGATCGGGCTGCTGTGGCTAACGCTGCCATGGCTCGAGAAGAGCATCTTCTCGGCCGTTGCGCAGGGCGTGGGCGCGGCCGCCGGCGACAACCTGCTGCGGCTCATCCTGATTGCTGTCCCCGCCGGGATGCTGGCAAGCTTCGCGGGCACGATTCTCTACGGCCGCCACGAGGTCAAGCTCTACACCTCGATCATGGTCGGCCAGGCGATCGCCACATTGGTCATCCTCGTCTTCCTCGTGGGGGTGCTCAGACTTGGCGTACCGGGCGCCGTTGGAGGCTCTGTGGCCATCAGCAGCCTGGGGGCGGTGGTGGTCCTCGTCGCGGTCCGGCATGTTTCCGTCCGCCATCCCGATGGCGCACCCGCCTCCATCCGATCGCTGGTGAGCTACGGCTTCCGCGCCTACCCGGCCGGGATCACCGGCTACTTCAACTACCGGGCCGACGTCTTCCTTATCCAGGCCTTGATGCTCAACTCGGTCGGTCCCCTCGGTTCCTACAGTATTGCCGTGACCATGGCCGAGCTGATCTTCTACATCCCGGACTCGGTGACGACGATCTTCCTGCCGACTATCGCCGGCTCGACCCCAGAACAGGCTGACGCCACGCTTGCCCGGGTCTCGCGCCTGACCATGCTCGTTACGGTTTCGTGCGCGCTGGGGCTGATCCCGGTGGCCTGGATCGGAATCCACCTGCTGCTTCCCCAGTTCAGCGACTGCCTGCCGGCATTCCTGGTGCTACTGCCGGGCGTCGTGTCGCTGAGCCTGTCGAAAGTGATGACCAGCTACCTTGCGGGCCGCGGTCGGTTGGCGCCGTTCTCGATTGGCGCCGCCATCACGCTGGCTCTCAACCTGGCCGCGAATGTGATCCTCATTCCGCAATTCGGCATCGTGGGAGCCGCAACGGCCTCGCTCGTCTCATACACGGCCATGGCGGTCATGATGCTGGCGGTGGTCAGCCGCGTGTCCCGCCAGTCGCCACTCGACCTGGTCGTGCCCCGCAAGGAGGAGTTCTCGGTGCTGCGGAGCGTGGCGCTGCGGGCATTCGCACGAGTAGGGAAAAGGCTGGGCGCATGAGCGGTCGCGTCCTCGTCGTTGCCTACCACTTCCCCCCGCTCGGCGGGATCGGAGTGCAGCGCACCTTGAAGTACGTGACCTACCTGCCGCGCTGGGGTTGGCGGCCGATCGTCATCACGCCTCGAAACCCCGCCTACACGGTTCGCGACCCCTCGCTGCTCGATCTTCTGCCCGCCGATCTGGCGGTCCATCGCACCGCCAGCCTGGAGCCGGGACGGCTGCCGAACGCGGTCGCTCGCCTGCTCATCCGTGGCCCGAAAGATTCCTCGGGCGCGGCCGCCGACGTGGCCGCACGGCGTGCCCGTGGTGGCTGGCTGGGGAAGCTGGTTTGGAAGTCGATGATCCTGTGGAACCGCATCTGGTACAAGCTGCTCTTCCCGGACGCGGAGATCGGCTGGGTGCCTTTCGGATGGCGAGCGGGGCGGAGCGCCAATCGTCGGCGCGAGTTCGATGTGGTGTATTCGACGGCAGCGCCAATTTCCGCCCACCTCATCGCCGGGCTCGTGAAGCGCTCGACGGGCCGGCCCTGGGTGGCGGACTTCCGCGACCCGTGGCTCGGCAATCCCTTCGCTGCCGATATGCGCGGGCCCAAGGGCTGGCTGCAGCGGCGCACAGAGCGCTGGATCGTTTCGCGGGCCGACCGCGTGGTCGTGGTCGTGGACGGCATGCGGGCCATGTTCGTCAAGCGATATCCCGATCTGGCGAACAAGTTCGTGTGCATCCCGAACGGCTATGACCGGGCTGATCTGGCGGGGTTGACGCCGCTGCGGGGCGAGCTCGGGCGCTTCACGGTCATGTTCGCGGGCAGCCTCTACCGTCCGGGGGAGCTGGAGGCGTTCCTGGGCGGAGTCGAGCTGCTCGTGACTCGTCGCCCCGATCTGCGGGCCCGGCTTCGGGTGCAGTTCGTTGGGAGCGTGAGCCCAGGCAACCGCCACGTCGCCGATCAGTATGTGACTCCCGATCGACTCGGCGGTGTGGTCAGCTTCGAGAGCTTTATTCCCCGACCAGAAGCGCTGGCTCGCATGGCGGGCGCCGACGCGCTGCTTCAGCTGATGACCGACGAGCCCGGGACGGGCATGTTCGTGGGCGGCAAGCTGTACGAATACCTGGCCTTCGATCACCCGATCCTGGCGGTCATGCCGCCGGGCGAGGGGCGCCGGCTGGTGGAGAGCGTGCCGACGGGCCGCGTGGCCGATGTCGAGCCGGTGAGTGTTGCGGACGCGCTGGAGCGGCTCCTGGACGACCCGCCGTCTGCCGGCCAATCCGATCCCACTGGGCGCTACGATCGGGCCAATCTGGCTGGTGAGCTGGCAGCCCTGCTGGACCAGGTGGTCGACGAGTGGAGCCACGCCTCGGCCATCGGGCGCTCGTGAGCGGCCGCGTCCTCGTCATTGCCTACTACTTCCCGCCACTCGGCGGGGTCGGGGTCCAGCGCACCCTCAAGTACGTCAAGTACCTGCCCCAGAGAGGCTGGCAGCCGATCGTCGTCACGCCTCGGAATCCCGCCTACACGGTCCGGGACGCCGCGCTGCTCGACGAGCTGTCGCCGGACCTCCAGGTGGAGCGCACGTCGAGCTTCGAGCCGGCCCGACTGCCCAACGCCGTAGCAGCCTTCCTCAGCCGCAGGCGGCCCGCCTCATCGGGAACCTCGACGGACGGGACGGTGGGCCCGGCCGGGGGGAGCCTGTCCGCCAGGCTTCTCTCGAAGGGCATGGGCGCGTGGAAGAACATCTGGGGCCTGTGGCTCTTCCCCGATGCTGCGGTCGGTTGGGTTGGTCCGGCCACCCGTCGCGGGATCGCCCTCCACAAGCGAGAAGCGGTGGACGCGATCTACTCGACCTCCGGTCCCATCTCCTGCCACTTGATCGCGGCTAGGATCGCGGCGCGCACCGGCCTGCCCTGGATCGCCGACTTCCGCGACCCGTGGATCGGCAACGCCTTCGCCACTCCGCCGCGCGGGCTCCACGCCATTCAGCAGCGAGGCATCGAACGCCGGATTATCGAGGCCGCCGATACGGTGATATTTGCTACTCAAGGCCTCATGAAGGCTTATGCCGAGCGCTACCCGGGGGCTGTCGAGAAAATGCGGGTGATCCCGAACGGCTACGATCGGACCGACGTCCCGGCCCCTGAGGGCGACCGAACCGGCGACCGGCGCTTCCGGCTCGTCTACACCGGTAGCTTCTACGGCGAGCACGAGTTGGAGATCTTCTTGCGGGGACTGGAGATCCTGGTCGGGCGTCGGCCGGAGATGAAGGATCGACTCGAGGTGGAGTTCGTCGGCTGGCTGAGTGCCCACAACCGCGGCGTCGCGGCGAGCTATGGCAACTCGGGCCGCATCGGATCGATGCTTCGCTTCAGCGGCTTCCTGCCGCATGCCGAGGCGATGCGGAGGGCGGCGATGTCGGACGCGCTCCTCCAGATCATCGCCGACGACCCGCGGAAGGGCGAAGTGCAGGGCGGGAAGTTGATGGAGTACCTGGGCCACGACCGCCAGATCCTCGCCATCGTGCCTGAGGGAGAGGCTCGAGAAGTCTTGCGCGAGCTGGACTGGGGGATCGTGGCCGACCCCACTCCAGAGGGCGTCGCGTCTGGCGTGGAGCGGCTCCTCGCCGCGCCCCCTGCCGCCCGTCGGGCCGACCCCGAAGGCCGCTACGACCGCTTGACACTGGCGGCCCGGCTGGCTGGCTGTCTCGATGAAGCGGTAGCCGCGCGCAAATGCCGGCGCGAGACTGGTTCCTTGGCCGCCGGTAGAGCTGCGGGGGTCTAGGCCCGCCTACAGCCCTGTGACCGCCGTCGCGACCAGCACCAGCGACAGGACCACCAGGAGCCCCGTCCCGAGCCAGCCGACTGCGAGCAAGAACCGGCCGCTGACGAGCGGGCCCATGATTTCCTTGTCCGCCGAGAGTCGCATCACGAAGACCAGCACGAACGGCAGAAGCATGGCGTTCACCACTTGGGCCATGAACATCACCTGGACCAGTCCGCTGAGCGGCACTATGAGCACAACCAGGGCGGCACTCGCGACGAAGAATATCATCAGGCCGTAGAAGGCCGGCGCTTCCCGCACCCGCCAATCCACGCCGGTCTCCCAGCCGAACGCTTCGCAGGCCGCATACGCGCTCGTCAAGGGAACTACGCCGAGGCCAAGGAAGGACGCGGCCAGCAGTCCGACCGCGAAGAGGATGTAGGCGCCGTCGCCGGCCAGCGGCTGCAAAGCGCGGGCAATGTTCTTGATCGCTTCTGGATCGCCGGGGTTTACGGTCTTGCCAACCGACCACACGGCTGCGGCGGTGGCGATGACGATGAAGGCGCCAATGAGGTTGGTGAGGAGAGCGCCGAGGCCCACATCCAGCCGCGAGCCAGTCAAGTCTTCCGGACCCAGCCGTTTGTCGGCAACATATGACTGGATGAAGGCCTGTCCCCAGGGCGTGATCGTTGTCCCTACCGTGGCGACGACGGTGAGCCAGTATTCCGGCCTGGAAGTAAGTCGTGGAATGACGAGCGACGAGGCCGCGCGGCCCCAATCCGGATGCGCCAACAGCGCTGACACGAAATAGGCGATCGACACTCCGATCCCGACCGCCACGAACAGGTACTGCACCTTGCTGTAGTTGCCGCGGGCCAAGAGCAGGACTACGACGGTGCCCGCCAGCAGGGCGCTAACCCACTTTTCCACGCCGAACAGGCTCAGCGCGGCGCTGCATCCGGCGAACTCGGCGATGATCGAACCGACGTTGGCGACGAGCATCGTGCTGGTCATGAAGGCCGCCCAGCGCACGCCGTACTTCTCGCGGACCAGGCCGGCCAGGCCCTGACCGGTGGCCAGCCCAAGCCGTGCCCCGACCTCCTGCGTGAAGAAGAGCACGATCTGGCTGGCCAGCAGGACCCACAGCAGGTCGTAGCCGAAGTTGGCTCCAGCTAGGGAGTAGGTCGTGATGCCGCCGGCATCGTTATCCGCAAAGCCGCTCACGAGTCCCGGGCCGAGGACGCCCAGAATGGCGGCAAACCGCACCCGATTTACGGCGCGAGGCGTCAGCCCCAGGATTGGTGCCTTCATCGATCCGCCGACCCGGACCTGCTAAAGAGGCGCCGGAGGCGGCGCTTGGACGGCTGAGGCAGGAGGGTATCCATGGCGTCGTCGACCGTAACGATGCCCTCCAGGCGGCCCTCGGCGTCCACGACAGGCACGGCCAGCAGGTTGTACCGGGCCACGACCTCGGTCACTTCCTCCTGGCTGGCGTCCGTTCCGACGGCCACAGGCTCGACGTACATGAACGTGGAAATGAGGGTCTCGGGCCTGGCTACGATAAGGTCGCGCAGGGACAGGACACCAACGAGCCGGTCATCCGAGTCGGTGACGTAGACGTAGAAGATGGTCTCGGCGGTCGGCTCGAGTTCGCGCAGGCGATCGATCGTTTGGGCGGCGGTGAGGTCGGCCGGCACTGCCACGAACTCTGTGGTCATGATGCCGCCCGCCGTCTCCTCGCCGTACGTCATCAGCTCCTGGACTTCGTCGGCCTCCTCTTTCTCCATCAGGCCCAGGATCTCGTCGCGGCTCTCGTCCGACAGGTCGGCCACAAGGTCGGCCGCCTCGTCGGGATCCATCTCCTCGAGGATGTCGGCGGCGCGGCCCGGCTCGAGATCTTCGAGGATGTCTACCTGGGTCTCGGGCTCCATCTCACCGATGGCGTCGGCCGCGGCCTCGTCATCGAGCGCGGCAATGACACCAACTCGGTCGCTGCGACTGAGTTGGTCGATGATCGTGGCCAGGTCGGCGGGATGCAGTTCGGCCAGGCCTTTGTGGGGGACGCGCAACTTCACGCTGGCGATGGTGCGCTCGACCGGATCGACGTCCTCCCAGTCGATGTAGCGCTCGGGGATGTCGCGATGCAGGCCGCGAGCGATGGTTCGCCACGGGCCCTCGAGACCGAGTCGTCGGAGCAGGCCGGCCGCGCCGACATCCACCGCCACCAGGTGGAGCGAGCCGTCGACTTCGTCAAGGCGCAGGTCGTTGACGCGGACCACCTTGCGACCGTCGATGTCCACGATCTGGCGGTCCATCAGGTCCAGCTTCAGGCGGATCTCGTTGGGCCGCTGTTGAAATTTGGAGATGTCGATCGCCGACGTGCCGAGCGTCGCGCCGCTGGCGTCCAGGCTGGTCACCGACGGCCAGTGCAGGAAGATCTCGCGGCCGTTCGTCTTGACCACGATGCCGGTAACCGGGGGATACCGATCGCCAATGGCGACGATCAGGTCGGCCACGGTTCCGATCGACTCGCCCAGCTTGTCGCGTACGGGCCGGCCAATCGCCTGACTCAGATAGAGCATGTGCCACCTCGTCGGCGGGTCCACCTCCCGCCCGTGGGTGGCGCGCCGGCGAGGGCGCGTACCGCTTTAGCCCGGCAGGCCGGGCGCGGGGGCGAAGCGGACCATTGAGCGGATTTCGGCGCGAGGCGCGCGGCTGGCGCGTCTGTCGCCGCAGGTTCTGGGTCCGGTCTCCACAGAGGGAGGAATCCTCCGAAAGCGGGTTTTGTCGTTCCAAAGGGGGCACAGAAAACAGGCCCTCCAGACCATCGGAGTCTATCCGTGTGGGGCACATGGGTCAACGGCGCCTGCCCCCGAATCCAGCCGCGGACATGACGCCTGGCCCCGACGTCGGGGCGACACCGACGCTGGAATTCAGCTGCGCGCGGCACGAACTGAAGTACGGCCCCCTGTAGGCAGCATGTACCAAGCGAAAGGCTCAGCGAACGAGCTGGGTTGCTGCATCCTTCTCGCGTGCATCGGCCACCATCCTCAGATCCTCCTGCCGGCTGGCATGGAGGGCGTCGTCCGCGCGTTCTCTTCACCTGGTTCCTTCTAGGCTCCTCGGTCGTCATGCTCGTCGCCAACAGGCTCGTGGAATTCTTCATCGGGGGCGGTGGGTTCACGAATCTGGTCCTGTCAATCGCCGTGGTCGGGCTGGCCAGCTCGGCAGTGCTCAACGCCCGTGCTTCAGGGATGGACGTAGAGCGGCGCCATTTCGAGACTGAGAGTTTCGGTCGGATAATGCGGGCGCTGTCCCGGTCGGTCTCGCCAGACGCCGTCGTCGAAGCCATCGTCCACGAGCTTGGAACGGCCACCGAGGCGGACCACGTGGCTGTCGTGCGGCTGCGGCCCGGCAGCTCCGTCCTTGACGTGACGTTCGTCTCGATGCTCCCCGGAACGCCCACTTCGAACACCGTCATGCCGCTGCGCCAGCTCGATCCGATCGAGACGCGGCATCTCCGCGAGCTGCCCCGACCGCAGCCAAGCGGCGGGCCGATGCGTCTCGTCGACGGCGCGCCTACGCCGATCTGGCGCGATGGCATGGCGAGCGCGGTGGATCCGGCGGCGGTCGAGAACGAGGCGACGCATTCGATTCGGCGCGGCGGCCGGGCCCGGCCACGGGCCGCAGGCTCCGTCGAGGACGATGCTCGGGCCCGTGAAGTGGCCGATCGAATCGCCTACCGACTTCAAGACGCCTACGGCCTTCGCAACACCCTGGCGGCGCCACTGCAGTCCGGTCAGGCGATCGCGGGGGCCATCGTCCTGTCCCGCCGAACCAGTGACATCTGGCCGGAGACTGCGGTTCGGCTCCTGAATTCCGCGGCCTTTGAGACGTCCGCGGCGCTGGCCCGTGTCTATTCGTACCAGGCGGCCGAGTCCGAGGCGCGCACCGACCAGTTGACCCAGCTGCCCAACCGCCGCTACTTCGACGAGTACTGCAAGCTTCTGGCGAGCCGTCGGCGGTCCTCCGATCGAGTCGCGATCTTGGCGGTGGACGTCGACCTTTTCAAGGGAGTCAACGACGCGCACGGTCATCAGGTCGGCGACCAGGTGCTGAAGTCAATCGCGAATGCGATCCAGGCCTCCGTTCGCGAGGAGGACGTACCGGTGCGCTCTGGTGGCGAGGAGTTCCTGGTTCTGCTGCGGAACCCATCCGAAGGCATCGCCCTGGAGATCGGCGAACGGATCCGCCAGAACGTTCGTGAAATGGACCTCACGGACCTCGGGGTGCCAGACCGAGTGACCGTCTCTGTCGGCGTGGCCTCGGGCCAGGAGGCGGGCGAGACCATCGACGAGATCGCCGAGCGTGCCGATCGCGCCCTCTACGCCGCCAAGCGAACCGGACGCGACCGCGTTGTCGAGGCCTGGCAAGCGGACCTCGACCAGTAGGCGACTCGGACTCCTATGGCCGGCATTCGGGCCGTGCCCGGCTACCATGGGCCCATGAGCACCCCAGAGGATTCGCCGCCCCTGCTTTCGAACGGTGACCTGGCGCGCATCTTCCACGAGATCGGCGACATGCTCGAGGTCAAGGGCGAGCTGGTCTTCAAGACCGTGGCTTACCACAAGGCCGCCGACGCGATCGCCCACTCGGCGGTAGAGGTCTCGCGGTCCTATCTGGAAGGCCGACCGCCGCGCATCGCCGGGGTAGGGGAGGCCATAGCCAAGAAGATCGAGGAGCTGGCCCGCACTGGCCGGCTGGCCTTCTACGAGGCGCTGTGCGAGGAGGTGCCGCCGAGCCTGGTGGCGCTGCTGGAAATCCCCGGCGTCGGGCCGCGGACCGTGAAGCTACTCCACGAGGAGCTGGGAGTCGAAACACTGGAGGATCTGCGGCGGGCGGCCGAGGCTGGATCGCTGCGCTCCCTCAAGGGTATGTCGGAGAAGACGGAACAAGGGGTTCTGGCCGGGATCGCCGCCCTCGCGACGAGGCAGGAACGGATGCGTCTCGGGCAGGCAGAGGCGATCGTGGCTACGCTCCTCGACGAACTGGCGGATGTGCCAGGCCTGCGGTCGATCCAGCCGGCGGGGTCGTACCGGCGTCGACGCGAGACTATTGGCGACCTGGACCTGCTGGCCGAGACAGACCGTCCGGCCGAGCTGGTCGAGCGATTCACGACGCTCGGTTCGGTCGAGTCGGTGATCGCGAAGGGGCCGCACAAGGCCGCCGTCCGACTGTTGCGTGGGCCGCAGGTGGATCTGATGATCATGCCGCCCGGCGAGGCGGGCACGTACCTGATCCATTTCACGGGATCGAAGGAACACAACGTTCGGCTTCGGGGAATCGCCCGCGACCGCGGCTGGAGCCTGTCCGAGAAGGGCTTTCTTCGCCTTGGCGACGATGGCGAGGCTCCTGCGGGCGAGGCTCCTGCGGGCGAGGCTCCTGCGGGCGAGGCTCCTGCGGGCGAGCCCGCAGTGGCGGCCGAACTTCGTACGTTCCCGACGGAAGAGGAGGCGTACGGCTTCCTCGGGCTGCCGTTCATAGAGCCGGAGTTGCGCGAGAATCGCGGCGAGGTCGAGGCCGGGCTGGCGGGGACGCTGCCCGTGCTCGTGGGGCGCATCGATCTGCGCGGCGACTGCCACAGCCACTCTGATTGGTCGGACGGCGTCCACACCATCGAGCAGATGGCCGAAGCGGCCCGAAGACGCGGCTACTCGTACCTCGTCCTGACGGACCACACCATCAGCCTCGCGATCGCCCGCGGTCTGTCGGTTGAGCGAGTGGAAGCGCAGCGAGCCATCGTGGCGGGACTCAACGAGCGGTTCGCCCGAGAGGAGGCCGACGGCACGGCTCCGCGAGAGACGCCGCCGGACGGCTTCCGGCTGCTGCACGGCTGCGAGCTGGAAATCCGAGCCGACGCCAGCCTCGACTACCCGGACGAGCTGCTCGCTGGCTACGACCTGGTGGTCGCTTCCGTTCACGTCTCACGTGGCCAGACCCGGGAGCAACTGACGGCGCGAACGCTGGCCGGCATCCGGAACCCCAACGTCGACGTCATCGCCCATCCTGCCGGGCGTTACATAGGCAGGCGCGACGACCTGGCCCTCGAGTGGGATCTGATCTACCGCGAGTCAGTACGAACCGGCACCGCGCTTGAGTTGAACGGCTCGGACGAGCGCCTCGACCTCTCGGACGTTCGTGCCCGCCGCGCCGCCGAGTTCGGCTGCGTCTTCACGATCGACTCCGACGCCCACCGCACCGAAGAGCTCGACAACGTCCGCTGGGGGACCGCGCAGGCCCGCCGGGCCTGGCTAACGCCGGACCGCGTCCTGAATACCCGCTCTCGCGCCGACCTCCTCGCCTGGGTTTCGGCCAAACCGGAGCGGGTCGGAGTCTAGGTTCTTGGGCTCTCCGGCACGGCAGGCCGCGGCTTGGGTCCGAACCCAAGCCGACAGGCTTGGGTCGCGTACCATCCCAAAATGCAGAAACGCGATGGGGCCCGTGAGCTTGGGTTGGCAGTGGCATCGGTCGCGGTGCTCGTGCATTTCGTGGACGCGGTCCCTGCGGCGCTGGCAACGGCTCTCCTGGCGACAGCGGCTGCTCTCGGGACTGGCCAACTCACCGGGGAGTGGCGGCCGTGGCGTATGCCCGCCATCCAGGTCACGCTCCCGGCCGTGGCCGCGTTCGCGATAGCCGGCATAGCCCGCATCGTGAGTCCGGTCCCGTGGCTGGCCCTGGTTCTGGTGGCGGGCTGGGCGGCGATGGT
>JANYJI010000162.1 GCA_025358525.1 Chloroflexota bacterium
CTGGGCCACGGTGCCCCGGCCGTTGTCGAGGCGGTGACGGCGGCGGCCAGGAACGGATTTGCCCTGGGGGCTACGCACCCCCTCGAGATCGAACTCGGCGAGGCCATCCGGCGCGCCATGCCATCGATAGAGCGGCTGCGGTTTACGTCGTCGGGTACCGAGGCAGCAATGAGTGCCCTGCGGCTGGCCCGCGCCGCTACCGGCCGGGACATCATCGTCAAGTTCGCGGGCGGCTATCACGGCCACGCCGACGGGCTGCTGGTCGAGGCCGGTTCGGGCGTGGTCACCCATGCCATCCCGGGAAGCGCCGGGACCCCGGAGGCGGTGGCGGCACTCACCCTCGTCCTGCCCTACAACGACCCCGCGTCCGTGACCCTCGCGTTCGCGGAGCATCCGGGTCGGATCGCGGCCGTCATCGTCGAGCCGGTGGCGGCGAACATCGGCGTCGTCGCGCCCGCGCTGGGTTTCCTCGAACACCTGCGCGAGACCACCCGTGCCGACGGCGCGCTGCTCATATTCGATGAAGTGATCACCGGGTTCCGCCTGGGACCGGGCGGCGCGCAGGCACGATTCGGCGTCAAGCCCGACCTCACGACCCTCGGCAAGATAATCGGCGGCGGGATGCCGATCGGGGCGTATGGCGGACGGGCAGATCTGATGAATCTCGTCGCCCCGGCCGGTCCGGTCTACCAGGCGGGCACACTGTCGGGGCATCCGCTCTCGATGGCCGCCGGCATCGCAACCCTCGCCGCGCTCGATCCGGAGCGGTACTTTGCGCTTGAAGCGAGTGCCGAGACACTGGCCGACGGACTACGAACTGCGGCCCTGCGGGCAGATCGAGAGGTCTCGGTCAGCCAGGTCGGCTCGTTGCTCACGGTCTTCTTTCTTCCGACTCTGCCCGAGGACTCCGTCGAGGCACTCCACTCGGACCGTGACGCCTACGCCCGGTTCTTCGGTGCGATGCTCGACCGGGGGATCCTCGGGCCGCCCTCCCAGTTCGAGGCCTGGTTCGTCTCGATGGCCCACGGGCAGGCCGAGATCGAGGCGACCCTCGAGGCCGCCGGAGGGGCGTTCCTGACATGAGAGATCGATTCCTCCGAGCTTGCCGGCGTGAGTCAGTGGACACGACACCGGTCTGGTTCATGCGCCAGGCCGGCCGCTCGCTACCCGAGTACAGGGCAATCCGCGAGCGGGCGACGCTTGCGCAGATAACGAAGGATCCGGCCCTGTGCGCGGAGGTCACCCTCCAGCCCATCCACCGGCTGGGTGTCGACGCCGCTATCCTGTTCGCCGACATCACGACACCGCTGCCCGGAATCGGCGTTGACCTCGAGATCGTCGACGGTGTCGGCCCCGTCATCGAACGGCCGATTCGCACGCCCGAGGACCTGGTGCGTCTCCGGGCGTTCGATGCCGAGGCCGCGGTCGGCCCGCTGCTCGAGGCGATCCGGCTCGTGCGACGGGAGGCTCAAGTTCCGCTGATCGGTTTCGCCGGCGCCCCGTTCACACTCGCGTCGTACCTGGTCGAAGGTCGTTCGTCGCGCGAAGCGCTGGGCCTCAAAGCGCTCCTCCACGCCGATCCGGCGATCTTCCACGGGCTCATGGCCGCCTTGGTCGACATGACCATCGCATACCTGCGGGCTCAGGTCACGGCTGGTGCCCAAGCGGTGCAGCTCTTCGACTCGTGGATCGGCAGCCTCAGCCCGTTCGACTATCGCCAATCGGTCGCGCCGCATATGCGCCGGCTCTTCTCCGGGCTCGCCGATCTCGAAGTCCCGGCGATCCACTTCGGTACAGGTTCTGCGGGACTTCTGGGGGTGATGGCCGAAGCCGGTGGCGACGTCATCGGGCTGGACTGGCGGATCGGGCTTGCCGATGGTTGGGCGATCGTCCCTGACCGAGCGGTGCAGGGCAACCTCGACCCGTCACTTCTGCTCGGCCCGTTCGAAGCCGCCGCCGAACAGGCGCGCTGGGTCCTCGACCAGGCGGCCGGCCGGCCGGGTCACGTCTTCAATCTCGGCCACGGCGTCTTGCCCGGGACGGACCCGGACGACCTGCGGCGCCTCGTCGACCTCGTCCACGAAGCGGGTATGCGGCCAGTCGCCTCTGCCGACTCATCCATCCTGACTTCGGCATCCACACGGAGCGACACATGACAGACGCCGTCCTGCTGATGGCATATGGCAGTCCCGACAGCCTCGACCAGGTCGAGGCCTACTACACGGATATTCGGCGGGGCAACCCGCCAACGCCCGAGCTACTCGAAGAGCTCGTCGGCCGGTATCGAGCGATCGGTGGCGGCTCGCCACTCTCACGGATCGTCGAGGCCCAGCGGGCCGCGCTGGAGGCCGAACTGACCGCACGAGGCCGGGGCATCCGCGTTTATGCCGGGTTGCGCCACATCGAGCCGAAGATCGGCCGGATCGTCGAGCGCATGGCGGCCGACGGCGTCACTCGTTTTGCGGCGATCGCCCTCGCGCCCCAGAAGTCGTCGAACGCGGCCGGTTACGGGCGCGCCGTTGAGTCCGCCATGGACGGTCTCGGCGAGGCGGCGCCGTCGGTCATCGTCGTGGACTCCTGGCACGATCAGCCACGCTTCATCGAGGCGCTCGTCGCGACCACGAGAGAGGCGCTGGCCCGCTTCCCTGACCCGGCCCGCGTCCGGGTGATGTTCACCGCCCACAGCCTGCCGGCGCGGGTCATTGCCGAGGGCGATCCGTATCCGGACCAGCTGGCCGAAACCGCGGCCCTGGTCGCGGCGAAACTCGGCCTCACCGAGTACGCGTTCGCCTTCCAGAGCGCCGGGCGCACCGGCGAGGCCTGGCTCGGTCCGGACATACTCGAAGAGATCCGACGGCTCGCCGCCACCGGCGTCACCGATCTCGTAGTCCGGCCGGTCGGGTTCGTGGCCGACCACCTGGAGGTCCTCTACGACATCGACATCGAGGCCCAGGCCGTGGCTCGGGAACTGGGGGTCCAACTCGAGCGGGCTCGCTCGATGAACGACGACCCGATCTTCATCGCCGGCCTGGCCGACGTCGCGGTGGCCGCCCTGCCCAGGGCGGAGCGCGAGCCGGCAAGAGCGTCCTGAACTAGTGCCACCTGTATCGAGGTCGACCATGAGCCAGCTGACCACCGATCGTCCGAGCCACCCGGGTGGACATCCGGGCGGGCACCCTACCGCCGTCGGGGCCGTCCGGCCCGAGGGTTACGTCTACGGGCGGGCGCCGATGCTCGTCTACTGGGAGACGACACTCTCCTGCGGCCTTGCGTGCAAGCACTGCCGGGCCACGGCGATGCCGGACCGGGATCCCGCCGAGATGTCGACTCAAGAAGGCTTTGCCCTCCTGGATCGAGTGACAGGCTTTGGACGTCCGTATCCCCACCTCGTCTTCACCGGCGGCGATCCCCTTCGGCGCCCGGATCTCGAGACTCTCGTCGCCGCCGCAACCGAGCGCGGCATCGGCGCGTCGCTTGCCCCCGCCGTGACGCCCGACATGACGATCGAACGCCTCGCGGCGTTGAAGGCCGCCGGCATCCAGACGATGTCGCTCAGCATCGACGGCTCGAACGCCGCCCGACACGACGAGTTCCGCGGCGTTCCGGGCACGTTCGACATGACCATGCGAGCGGTTGAGTGGGCGCACGGCCTCGACATGCCCCTGCAGGTCAACACCCTGGTGACCGACGAGACTCTGCCGGACCTGCCGGCCGCATACGAGCTGATGAAGACCCTCGGGATCATGCGTTGGAGTCTCTTCTTCCTCATCTCGATGGGTCGAGGCAGCGGCCTCCGCGAGATTGGGCCCGCCGATTCCGAGCGACTCAACCACTGGCTCTACGACCTGTCCAAGACGTCGGCGTTCCAGATCAAGACGACCGAGGCGACTCACTATCGCCGCGTCGCGATCCAGCGGATGATCGAGGAGGGGATGGATCAGGCCGAGATCGCGACGACGTCGGTCGGTCGAGGCTTCGGAGTGCGCGACGGCAACGGGATCATGTTCATCGCCTATGACGGCTCGGTGCACCCGTCCGGGTTCCTTCCCGTGCGGACCGGGAACGTTCGGAGCGATGATCTCGTCGAGCTCTACCGGACCCATCCGGTCTTCACCGGCCTCCGCGACGTGACGACCTACAAGGGCCGCTGCGGACGCTGCGAGTACGTCCAGGTCTGCGGCGGGTCCCGAGCCCGGGCGTACGCCTGGACGGCCGACTTCCTCGAGTCGGATCCACTCTGCCCGTTTGTCCCGCCGCTCGTCCCGCCCCTGGCTGGGACCCTGGACCAGTGAGTCGGGCACCCCGCCGATGACGGTCCTGGTCGTCGGCGGCGGGATAACCGGCCTGACCACGGCTTACACGCTGGCTCGGTCCGGCATCCCGACGACCCTTGTCGAGGCATCGGGTCGGCTCGGTGGCAAAATCCGGACCGAGACCGTCGACGGGTTTCTCGTCGAATCCGGCCCAGATTCGTTTATCAGCTATCGGCCGGCGGCCCTCGAGCTCGCCCGCGAACTGGCCCTGGAAGACTCGATCATCACGCCGACCAACCCGCGGACGGTCTGGATCCGGGCACGCGGTCGGTTCGTGCGGATGCCCGAGGGGATGGGCCTCGTCTTGCCGACGCGGCTCACGCCGTTCATCACCACCGAGATGTTCTCGCCGCTCGAGAAGTTGAGGATCGGCCTCGACCTGATCCAGCCACGAGATGGTCACGGCGGCGATGTTTCGGTGGGAACGTTTCTCCGCCGCCGGCTCGGCGGCGCCCTGGTCGAGCGCCTGGCCGGCCCTCTCCTGGGCGGCGTCTACGGCACCCCGATCGACGAACTGAGCCTCGATGCCGTCGTCCCCCAGCTGCGCGAGGCGGAACGACAGCACCGCAGCCTTCTCCTGGCGAGCCTTGCCTCCGGGCGTGCGGTGAGGGTCCGGGGAAGCGGATCGCCGTTCGTCAGCTTGGCCGGCGGCATGGGCCAACTCACGGGAGCCCTTGTCGGGGCGATCACCCGATCCGGGGGAGTCGAGGTTCGTATGAAGTCGAAGGTGGTGTCTCTCGAGAGGCACGGCGGTGGCTTCGACGTCCGCCTCGCCAACGGCGACCTCCTTCGGCCGGAGGCGGTGGTTCTGGCGTCTCCCGGGCCCGCGACTGCTGGCCTGCTCGAAACAATTGCGCCGGCAGCGGCCTCATGCGTGCGGGCGATCGCCCACGGCTCCACGGCCGTCGTCTCGCTCGCCTATCGGCTCGACCAGTTCACGACACCGCCGGTCGGTCATGGATTTCTAGTTGCGGCAGGGGAACCGCTCGTAATCGATGGCTGCACGATCAGCTCGCTGAAGTGGGCGGGCCGGGCGCCAGACGGAAGCGTCCTCCTGCGCGTCTTCGTCGGGTCACATTCGCCGGGCGCGCTGGCCGGCTCCGACGCGGAGATCGTCGCGCTGGTGGAGCATGATCTCGCCCAGATGGCCGGAGTTCACGGCGCTCCGATTCTGGCCCGAGTCGCTCGCTCGATTGACCAGATGCCCAAGTACACCGTCGGTCACCTCGAGAGAGTTGCCGGCGCGAATGAGGCGCTCGCCGGGATACCGAATCTCGCCATCGTCGGGGCAGCCTTTTGCGGCGTCGGCGTACCCGACTGCATCGCTCAGGGACGGGCAGCCGCAGCGCGGGTCAGCGAGGCTCTACAGGGGGTTGGCGCTCGTTGACGCTTGCCTGGGCTTTATCGTGGCTGGGACCGAGCACAGCGACAGGCAAAGAGCCTTGGTCTGCTGCGGCGACTACAGGACGGGCTCGGCAGGTCGGCCAGAAGGTGGCCGACAGGTTTGGCGTCGTCGGACTGGCGACCGACGCCAGCGGGGAGTACCCTCCCCGGGTAATCGAATAGGCCGCTCGATTCAGGGAAGCCGGTGCGAAACCGGCGCTGTCGCGCAACTGTAAGCGAGGAGCGGCTGGCCACATGCCACTGGGCGCAAGCCCGGGAAGGCGGCCAGCAGCGATGAGCCATTGGCGAGGCCAATAGCTCGGGATCCGCGAGCCAGGAGACCTGACCGAACGGCGAAAGCCATTGGCTAGCCAATGGCTCCGTCACCCACCTGCGCGGATCGGATGGGAGGCCTCCGGCGGCGAGGTCCCTCCGGCAGGCGGGCTATGCCGCCGGAGGAACAATGCGAAGA
>JANYJI010000015.1 GCA_025358525.1 Chloroflexota bacterium
GCCGGATTCCGCTGCCCCGCCCGAGCCGCGTCGTCGGCATAGGCCTGGCCGCGATGCTGGCCGTGGCCGTGGCCGGGTCGAGCTTCTACCTGGGCGCCCAATCCGCCCTGGGCGCGATCGGTGGCGAGGCCGATCCCACTCCAACGGCCGCGATTGCCACCCCCAGCCCCACGGCGACGCTGACCCCCACGCTGCCGGCCTCACTCCCGCCCAACGAAACGCCGACGCCCGTCCCTCAGATGACACCCGCGCTGACACCTACGCCTCAACCGCCGGCGCCAAGCTCGTACGCCATCACGAGCGCCATCAGGCCGGCCCTCGGCAAGGCTGCCAAAGACTACGAGCAGCCCTGGTACGATAACTGCCTGGGCTGGAAGGGCACGACCTCTCCGAACACGTCGAGCAAGTGCATCTACGGCGATCCAGGCGGAACTTACACGGTCGCCTTTGTCGGTGACTCGCACGCCTCGGCCTTGTTCCCGGGCGTCAACGCGGTGGCGAAAGCCCACGGCTGGAAGCTTATCCCGTACCTCAAGATCGACTGCTCGTTCCTGGACCTCAACGATCTCGTGTACTTCGGCCCACCCATGGTTCCGTACCCCGAGTGCATGACGTGGAACCGCACGGTTGTGAGCAAGCTGCAGAAGAACCCGCCGGATCTGGTAATTATCTCGATGAGCCGCTGGATCTACACCGCTGACACGGCGGAGGAGAACGTCACCACCGAGACAAACGCTCTGATCGGGATGATCAACAAGATCCCAAAGAGCTCGAAGGTCGTGATCATCCAGGACCCGCCGCTCCCCACGGCCCAGAAGGTGCCCGAATGTCTCTCTTCCTATCAGAACGACTACCGTCGCTGCGAATACACGCGCCGGGTGGGCTTCGGGTCGGCCATGGGGACGCGCGAGTTGAACGCCGCCAAGGCCACGGGGGCCGGTCTGATCGTCCTGACGGACCAGATCTGCCCCGGAACCGGCAACTGCCCAGTCGTGATCAACAACACCATCGTGTGGCGGGACCAGCACCATCTGACTGCAACCTTCGCCGCGACCCTGGCTCCGGCGATCGATGAGCAGCTCGTCAATATCCTCGTGGCCTGGGCCAATCCCGTCGCCTCGCCGACGCAGTAGGGCGCAGGGGGGCTCGTGGCGCGTCCTTCAGCCGACCTGGGCTGGACTCCTCGACATGCAATCTGCCGCACATGACCCCTGGATCCGGGCCTAGACGTAGGGCACTGCGGTAGACTTCGCCTGCCGAACCCAGCCACTTGCCAGGAGGACCGTCTCGACATGTCAGCCGAGGACTTGCGCGCCAAGATCCGCGAGATCCCCGACTTCCCCAAGCCGGGCATCCTCTTCTACGACATCACGACGCTGCTCAAAGACGCGGCGGCCTACCGAGAGGCGATCGATCTCATGATCGCGCCCTATCGAGATCTGGGCGTGGACGCGGTGGTCGGCATGGAGTCGAGGGGCTTCATCTTCAGCAGCCCTATCGCGTACCAGCTAAACGCCGGTCTCATTCCCGTGCGAAAGCTGGGCAAGCTGCCAGCCGAAACCGTATCCGTGGAGTACGCCCTGGAGTATGGCTCCAACACCCTTGAGATCCACAAGGACGCGATCCGGCCGGGCCAGCGAATCCTGATCGTGGACGACCTCCTGGCCACGGGCGGAACGGTTCGCGGGACCATCGAACTCGTCGAGAGGCTGCAGGGCCAGATCGTCGGGCTCGCCTTCCTGGTCGAGTTGTTGGTCCTCAAGGGTCGGGACCGGCTTCAGGGCTACAAGACGACGAGCGTCATCCAGTACTGATCCACGGTGGTTGCGTCAACGGTTCGGGGAGCGGCGCTGATAGTGAGTCCCTCGTGAGTTTGCCCTGGGATGGCGACGGTCCCGACGCGGCCGTCGAGGAGGATGGCCGCGGCCCGTCCCTCCCGGGCTCCAGATCGTGACAAATGGGACGTTCATTCGTCGCGAGCGCGGCACGATCCTGACTCAGGAGACCTCCGACCGGTCGATGCTTCGGGCTTTCCTCGAGAAGGACCGGCTCTACTCCGCCTACGCCCTGTGCGATCTGGATGACCGCGAGTTTCTCCGCACTCGCTGGGGGGTGGCGTTGGTCGGTGGCGAGCCGATCGCGGTCGTACTCCAGTACGCCGGCTATTCGCCGCAGCCGATATTCGTCATGGGCGAGAACGTCGGCATCGATGCCATCCTGCTAAACATCATCAAGCCCAGGACGGCCTACTTGGCCGCCCGACCGGAGAACCTGGCCGCGATCGCGCCTAACTACCGGGTCGAATCTGGACCGACGATGCTGCGAATGTGGGTGGACGCGGCCCACTTCCGACCCTTCGAGGCTGACGTGCAGCGGCTCCTGCCAGTCGAGATCGGCGATCTCAATCGCCTGTACCAGCTGGGCTTTGCCTCATGGCTGCCGGCGAGCGCGATTACCGACGGCCTATACTACGGCGTCCGTGTCGGAGAGAGGCTGGTCTCGGCCGCAGGAACCCATGTGGTCAGCCCGGTGGCCAGACTGGCTGTCGTCGGCAACGTCATGACTCACACGGATTTCCGTGGACGCGGCTACGCTACTGCGGTAACCGGCGCCGTGACCGCAGACCTGTTGCAGTTCTGTGACCAGGTCGTGCTCAACGTCCGGGCCGACAATCCGGCGGCGCTGGCCGCCTACCGACGCCTCGGCTACGAAGTTTTTACGTCATTCGAAGAGCGGCTCATTCATCGGTCTGAGCCGCCGTGGAGCGGCTGGACGGGAACCTTCCGCCGCATATTCGCTCGCAAGGAGTCCTGATTCGTATGGCTACCACCATCCAACCGGAAGTCACCACTTCCGGGCCTGGCGTGAGCCGGGCGAGCAGCCTGCCCAAGCACGACGTCGTCGATCTCGGACTTGCCACAGAGGGCAAGCGCCGTATCGAATGGGCCGAACGCGAGATGCCCGTTCTGCGGTTGATCCGCGAACGATTCGAGCGCGAGAAGCCTCTCGCGGGCTTGCGCATCGCCGCCTGCCTGCACGTCACCACTGAGACCGCGAACCTCGTCCGAACGCTCAAGGCGGGCGGCGCGGACGTGGTCTTGTGCGCGTCGAACCCGCTTTCGACTCAGGACTACACCGCCGCGGCTCTGGTCGCCGAGTACGGCATCTCGACCTTCGCCCGCCATGGTGCGGACCGTGACATGTACTACAGCCATCTCAACGCCGCCGCCGACAGCCGGCCCCACATGACGATGGACGATGGCTGCGATCTCGTGACGCTCATCCATCAGGAGCGCCGCGACCAGCTGACGGAAATCCTCGCCGGCACCGAGGAGACGACCACGGGCGTCATCCGCCTCAAGGCGATGGCCGCCGCCGGCGCCCTGGGGTATCCCGTCGTGGCCGTGAACGAGGCCTTGACCAAGCATCTCTTCGACAACCGCTACGGCACGGGCCAGTCAACCCTCGACGGCGTCCTGCGCGCGACGAACCTGCTGATCGCCGGTCGTCACGTCGTGGTGGCCGGATACGGCTGGTGCGGCAAGGGCATCGCCTCGCGCTTCCGTGGTATGGGAGCGCAGGTGGCCGTGGTCGAGGTGGACCAGGTCCGCGCCCTCGAGGCGCTGATGGACGGCAACATCGTGATGACCATAGGCGATGCGGCACCCTGGGGCGACATCTTCATCACCGCCACCGGCGATATCCACGTCATCCGGGCTGAGCATTTCAAGGTCATGCGCGACGGCGCGATCATGGCCAACTCGGGTCATTTCGACTGCGAAATTGACCTGCCCGCCCTGAACGAACTGGCGGGGGA
>JANYJI010000134.1 GCA_025358525.1 Chloroflexota bacterium
GATTCTGACGTGTATTCCGGCCGTCTACCCCGCCTTCCTGAGCGCCATATCGATCGCTGGCGGCACCACGATCCGGCACATGGGAATCAGCGGTTCAAATCCTCTCGCCCCGACCATTCCGCCGATGCCGCTCCCGTGCCCCATATCGACACCCGTCAATGTAGCAATCTATGTAGCAATCTCGGTGCCGAATCATGCCGGAACACGCCGTTCGGTGCCCCTCAACCTCGAACAAGCGTGCAGTTTCATTAGGAAAAATGGCGCGCCCGGAGGGAAGCAAACGCACGCCGCCAACCTTTGTGATCGATGGCCTGGACGAGCACGTCCAAGCCCTTCGGGACGCGTAACGCGCGAGAGCAGGATTGTGCTGGTCGGTCGTGGCCCGCGCCGGTTGGAATGGCCGCAGGCTTGTCTCGCAGCGGAGGAAGGGGGCCTTCCTACCGAAACGGATCCAGGACCGAGGCTGGTGGAGGCGTGGCTGGCGTGGTCTGGTCTGCGCCTTCGGTCACGACCGTGGTCACGGCGTAATACGCCTTAGCAACGTACGGGCGACCGTCTGTCTGCAGCCCAGCCAGACCCGCTGACCTGGCCTGATCGCTGCCATAGACGAAGATTCGATATGGAACGTCGCCTATCCTGCAGTCGAACTGCCATGTCTTAGCAGACACAGTTTTGGGAGCCTCGTCACCATCGAATTCCCCGCAGCCTGCGCTGGAAGCTATGGAGAACGCCACATCTTCGGCTTGCGCTTCGTTACCTGCAAGCGTGTCAGACGGAAGACGTCCGTGGAACCAGTCATTCCGGTAGGCAAAGCCTACCGCCAGTCCGCCTGCGAGCAAGATGACGATTCCGGCGATGATTGCGACGCGACGGGTACCCATGCTGACCTCTGAACTAGATCGGATTGAAGCGGGATCGACGCGACGGCCGATCCCGCTTCAACGACTACTGGATGATCGGAGGGTTGCACCTGTCCAGGATCGTCTGAGCCAACCCCACGGTGTACCGGTACCAATCCAGGTTGTAGCTGCCCTTGAACAGACCTGCAGCGAGCATCTGGTGGCAGTCATACTGCTGGTGCATGCCGTCATTGAGGCGATTCTGGTGGGCGGGATCCTTATGGACGAGTTCCTCCCAGCCATACTCGGCAACCGACCAATTACCGGACATCGCGATCGCCCAAGGCGTGGGATAGACCTGATCCGTGTATCCCCAGTAGGAGTACGTAAGGGCCCAGGTGTAGTGATCGATCAGGTCAATGAAGAAGTACGGGTCGGCCACCACTGGGTATGCCAGGGCAGCGGGGTTGCCATCAATTACTTGAACGATTGAGTCTCCCTGGACCTCGTAGTGGGTGGGTACGGAGACACCGTTGTTGTCTCTAGCCCACGGCGCGAGTAAGCCTCCCATGAAGGCACCGCCTGGGCCGACGATCAGCACGCCGCCATTAGCTTGAATCTCGATCCGAGAACCCTTCTGTAGGACTAGCGGATACGTGAAAGAAGTCCCGGCATCCTGTGATGCCAAGGTCGTCGACAAACGAACGCCATTCGTGAAGGTCTGGACGACCGTGGACGAGGCGCCGCTGTCCGAGCCGTATACGACTGAGCCATCGCTCGAAAGGACGGCGTCTGTCTGGGCTACTTCGCTCGGAAGACCTATCGTTAGCGCCTTGGAGCTCTGGAGGCTCGCGATCGAAACCTTGCCACGTGAGTTACCCGGGGCACGCGTAGCCGTGTGGGCCGAGGTTGCGGCATATGAGCCATCGCTAGTGTTGACGGCTCTTGTCTGAACCTCGCCCTGAACGGGCGGCGCGACGCGGGTAACAGAACTAACCGCGCGGTCGGCACTGTTGCCTGAATGTGCACTGACACCCGCGGCCGTAGTTGCCACGAGCGCCACAGCTGCGAGCGCAGAGACGACCAATCTTCGGTGCATCGTGCCTCCCCGAGACGAACACGCTCGCTGCCCCCCCCACAGCGGAGACCAGACCGAAGTGCCGTCAGACGTCACGATAGCAGGCTGAGCCAGGAGCCTGCTGACTCATTTGCACAAGTGCCGAACGCCGCGTCCACATGAGCCTGGCGCGCAGATCGCGCGCTGACACGGGCGCGCCTTGATCTCGTAGAGAAAGTCGTAACAAGCGGTTTCCTGCCGCCATCGCGCGGACGAGCCCTCCCGGACCGTGGAGTGTCCCGCCCGCCCCGGCCTCCACGGGCTCCGAGTGAATGCTTACAAGCGGATCGCGGCGATAAGAGGCGAACCCGCCCGATGACCCCGTGCATCGGGCCATACTCGCCGGTCGCAGCGAGCTGGCTAAGTTCGTGCGAGGAAACTCCCGCGCTCGGCATCCTTGGCCGGTTCCGCCCGCGGCCTCAGGCCCAAGTCCTAACCCAGGGGATGCCGTTTCACCAGGCGGCCATTCGCTCCGCGGTGCCGGTCGACGGTCGTACGCAATGTAGTGCGCACGCGAGAACGACCAAGAGGACTTCCGCGCTCAGCATTCTTGGCCTGTTTCCGCCAGGAGCCTCAGGCTGTCGTCCGAGCTCAAGACTGGCGTTTCCACACAGGCAGACGCTCGGTCCGCCGGTCGCTGGCAAATTTGGTACACAAGATTGTACGCAAACAGGGTTGACTCTCGAGGTTGGTCGGCTTAGCGTCATTTGTGGCGACTGGCCCTGGTCCAGGTAAGGCAAACCGGACCAAAAGAGAGCGCTCGCCCCACTCTTCGGAGCCCCCTTACGTGAGCTCTTCGCGGCGATAGCTGTGAGCAAATCGTCGGCTGATTCTGGCTGTTCGAAACCACACAAGGAGAACATGACATGGCACTTACCAGGCACATTCCAATCACCAACGAGCTGGTGTTCCCGGCGGGGGCATACGCGGTCGGCGCGGTCGAGCAGGTCATCGACTTCGACGCTTCGACACGTGAGCAACGGGTCCAGGCGCACGATCGAGAGTCGGGACTTCCGCTCTGGGCGATCTCGGTCTTCGACGCCGATCCCGAGGCACGGGCGAAGGTCGTCCGGGTCAAGATCGCGGCCCGAACACCGCCAGTGCTTCCGCAGGCGGCCGCCGGATCGCCGTTCCCGGCGGTCGCGTTCGAAGGCCTCACGGCGACGGGCTACGTGGACACGTCGGGCTCTCGGCCGCGCCTGGCCTGGGCATTCCGAGCGAGCGCCGTTCGCGCTGCCACACCGAAGGCCCAGGTCCCCCAGCCGCTTCGCCGTCCCGACCAGGCCGGCTAGGAGCGGGTCGGTGGCTGTTCCAGAGTCCGCATCGTTGGTTGAGCCGGTGGCCCTGGCGGTGCTCTCGCGCCGCTACGGCGCCGGCGCGCCCGCGGTCGTCGAGCTGATCCGGCGGACCGGCGGCTGCACGTCGCCAATCCGCCTCGAAGGCGAGTCGGTCGCCGTCTCGGCGAGAACGGGAGTGGTGCTGGCCCGGCGATCAACGAGAGCCGGAGCACCGGGCTTCGTCCTGGTGGCCTGTGGCAATCGACGCGAGTCGCGCTGTCCTCCTTGTTCGGAGCGCTATCGCCGTGACGCCTACGTCCTCATTACGGCCGGCCTGGCCGGGAGCGAAGAGAAGGGTGTCTCGGCTGACGTGGCCTC
>JANYJI010000146.1 GCA_025358525.1 Chloroflexota bacterium
TTTCAGCGGCGCGGTGATGAGCGGCGCCTCGATCCTAGCCTCGGGCATTGGCGGACAGCTGGCCGCCTTCCTTACAATTCGCGGCTTGTACGTGCTCTCTGTGAGTTTGGGAATCCTGGGAGCGGCAGTTCTCGCGATCGCGGTCCTGCCGGTCGCGGCTCGGGAGGCCGCGGAACGAGTGGCCGCGGAGCGAGTGGCCGCGGAGCGAGTGGCCGCGGAGCGAGTGGCCGCGGAGCGAGTGGAGCCTGCCGGCTTGGGCTAGGAGCCTGGTGTCAAATTGGCCGCCGAGCAGGGACGTAGAGCCAGATCGGGCTGCCGTTGGGCATTAGTTGCCTCGACGACCTGGCTTCAGACCGCCTTGGCGGCCCTCCTCCCGCTATATCGCCGAGTAACTGGGATTGAAGAACCCTCCGTTGACCCTCCGCTTCAGTTCCTTGTAATCGCCCAGCCGGTGTCGCCTCCGATCAGACCCAGAACCGCGAAGCGAGCGAGATTGGCCGCTGCCGCGAGGAGGGCGAAGTCGGCGCCGACCTTGGCTCTGCCTCGGACTCTGGCCCGCCGTCCGCCGTGGGCGTGGCGCACCAGATGCGCGATCTTGCGTTCGACCTTGGGTCTGGTGGCCCGGTAGTCGTCGCGCCAGCCCGGATCGTGTTCTGCCGCTCTGGCGCGCTGAAGCGCCGCCTCATGGGGACCGACGCCGATCGAGCGACCGTGTTTCGATGAGGTGCACTGGTCCTTGAGCGGGCAAGTAGCGCAGGCTCGCCCGAAGCTCGCTCCGGTCTGGCCCAGACGGACGGTCCAACCGGCCGGGCAGCTCACGGTGCGGTCTTCGAGATCGATCGCAAAGTCGGCCTTGGTGAAGCGACCGGCAGGTGCGGTCGGCGCCGCGACCTTGAGCCGGAGTTCGACTCCGGCGGCCTCGAGCGTTTCGAGGGTTGCTCCGGTGCCATAGGCGGAGTCGCCATAGACGGTGAGCGCCTCGGCCGCTTCGCTGCCCTGCTCGGACAGCTCGGCCCCGAGCAGCTCGCCGACTGCGGTCGCGTCGCCGACGTTGCCTGGCGTGACGGCGGTCGCGGTCACGATCTCGACGTCGGGATCGATCGCGAGATGGCCCTTGTAGCCGTCGAAGCCATGGGCACTTGTCTTGTGACCGTGGCGGGCCTGCGGATCGACGGTGCTGATGATCCGATCATGGGCGACCCGGCGGGCGATCCGGAAGCGACCGTCCGATCCTGCTTCGAGATCCTGGCCGAGGACTGTGGCCAGGAGCGCGCTCGCCTCGGTGAGGGATGGGGGCAGAGCCTGGCCGTGCAGGGCTGCGAGAACCGCCTCGCCGTCGAGGGCGAGAGCATCGATGAGAGCCATGCGGGACTCATGGCTCTCCCAGTCGCAAGCAGGCTTGCCGCCAGATTGATAGTCATCGTCGCGGCGCAGGACAGCCCGCAGAGCCGGCTCTCGCTTTGCTGAGACTGCGAGGACGCCGCGGATCGCAGATCGCACGAGGGTGACCGTGTCCATCGTCGCGACCGCGTCATAGAGCGGGGTACTGTCGAGAACCCGGCGGACACCGACGAGACCGGCCGAGCGGGCCACCTCGAGCGTCAGTTCGAAGATCCGGTTCGGCCGCTCGCTGCGCGCCAGGCGGGCCCGCATGTCGACGAGCACGGTGTGAGCGAAGCCCGGGTAGTCGAAGGGCAGACCGCCCGCCGCGTACTTGTAGCGGGCATCGAACGTGAAGCGCTCGACGGCGTCGCGATCCGAGAGACCCTCGAGGCGCTGGAGGACCATGACCACTGCCACGATCATTGGCGGCACGCTCCGGCGGCCCAGATCGGTGAACAGATCGGCGAAAAGCTCGTCGGGAAAGAGCCTGGCGCACTCGGCATGGAGCAGGGAATAGATCGAGTCCGGCTTCACCCGAGACGCGCAGAACTCGCTCGTGCTTCGAAAGAGATCGGCCTGGACCGGCGTCTTGCCGAGGGTCATGGCAGCCTCGCGAGCTTTAGATGCGAGCGGCACTTCTCCGAGTGCCCCGC
>JANYJI010000190.1 GCA_025358525.1 Chloroflexota bacterium
CGGGCAAGGAACCGCTTCTGGTAGATGACCTCCACGAGCGGCTGATCGCCCTCCGAGTTGAGGAACGGCCCCATCAGGACGCGCACAGACCGCCACGATCCGTACACGAACAGCGCCGTGCCGGCCGCTGCGACTATCAAGCCCCGGACCCAATACGGCACGAATTGCATGGTCATCAGGTAGAGCGCGGTCTGGCCGGGCCCCGAGAATTCGTACTCGCGGTAGACCTGGCGCAGCAACAGCGCGCCGGCCAGAGCCAGTAGCAGCTCACCGACAAAGACGACCACGAGCCAGCGCTTGAAGCCGATCCCGGGCTGCAGCCAGCGCCGCACGACCGCGCCGCTAACTCGCACCCGCGGCCGGTTCATGCGCGTTCCAGCTCCCGATGGAAGACGGCGACGGTGCCGAAGGCACGCCCTTCCAGCCACTGACGCAGCTTTTCGGTGATGACAATGGAGCGGTGATAGCCGCCCGTGCAGCCGATGGCGATGGTCAGGCGCGTCTTGCCCTCGCTCTTGAAGCCCGGCACCGTCAGTTCCAGAAAGCCGGTCAGGAGGTCGAAGAACTGCCCGGCGATCGGCTGGGCCATGACGTAGTCGCGGACCGCTGGTGTCAGGCCGGAGAGGTGTCGTAGCGTGTCGACGTAGTACGGGTTCTCCATGAACCGAACGTCGAAGACCAGATCGGCCTCCAGAGGCACGCCGTGCTTGAAGCCGAAGCTGATGAGCTGGAAAAGGAGCTGCTGGTCGGTCGGCGTATCTTCCAGGTTGGCGAAGATGCGTTCCTTGAGTTGGCGCATCGACAGGTCTGAAGTGTCGACGATGACGTCGGCGTCGGCCCGAACGGGGTCGAGCAGGCGGCGTTCCTCTGCGATTGAGCCGGCGATGCCGCGGCGCCCGGCCAGCGGATGGCGGTGGCGCGTTTCCGAGAAGCGGCGGATCAGGACGTCGTCGCGCGCCTCCAGAAAGATGACCCGGGGCTTGATACCACGGCCCTCTAGAGCCCCGCGCATGGCCGCCAGGGCCAGAGGTGCGTTGCCAGCCCGAACATCCAGCACGATGGCCACCTTCTCGAAGCGCTGGCGGTCGATGGAGACCAGCTCGGCCAGGTCGGGCAGCAGCTCACCAGGGAGGTTGTCTATGCAGGTATAGCCGAGGTCCTCAAAGAGCTTGGTGGCCGCGGTTTTGCCTGCGCCCGAAAGGCCACTGAGGATCACCACGCGCTGCTTATTGGGCAGCGTGGCGGCGGGGGCCCTACGGGACGATCCGCCCGGCCGGGCCTCAGTCGACGCGGCGCCCCTGCCGCCCTGGCTCGCGCCGCCGCGACCCGGCCGCGGCCGTGTGGAGATCTCCTGACTCGTATCGCCGACGCCAGTTTCGCCCGCGTCTGGCTCTCTGCTCATGCGCGGAGTGTAGCGTGCCGGGTCACGCTGAGCGCCTGAACGACCTAGACCGCTACGCGCAGTCGGGTCGACCACTCCTTGGCCGCAGCCGCCAGCAGCTCCCCAATTTCGGTGACAGCGACCATGCCACTCCCGGCACCGCCGGCCTTGCCGGCCGCGCCGGCCGCTCCGGCCGCGCCGGAGATGCTGCGCGAAACGTTGACGAGCAGCCCGCCGCCCGGGCGACCACCGGCCGGCCCCGCAACCGCGGGCCCGAACCGCAAGACCGGTTCCACGTCCCCACCCTGCGCCCCGACGCCCGGGACCAGGAGAGCCAGCCCAGGCGCTATGCCGCGGATCCGTTCCAGCTCCACCGGCGCGGTTGCGCCGACCACCAGACCGACGGTCCCGCCCGGACCCCACGTCTGAGCGCGTCGGGCGACGCGAGCATAGAGCGGCTCGGCCGGGGCCCCAATAGCCGGATCTGAGGACACCTCGAGACCCTGGAGTTCGCTCGCGCCCGGATTCGAGGTGCGGCAGAGCAGATACGCGAACCGGTCGCCGCGTGAGATCAGCGGCTCGATGGCCTCGGACCCCAGGTACGGGTTGACCGTGACCGCGTCTACGCCAAGGATGTCGTATAAGGCCACGGCCTGGCGGGCGGCGGTGGAGCCGATATCGCCGCGCTTCGCATCGGCCACGAATAGAACGTCAGCCGGCACGCGCCTACGCAGCCTCTCGAGGGCCGCGATCCCCGCCGACCCGAACGCCTCGAAGAAGGCCAGGTTTGGCTTCACGGCCGCGGCATACGCCACCGTCGCGTCGAGCAACACCTCGCAAAACCGTTCCATCCCGGAAAGGTTCGGGGCGAAGCCCTCGGGCAGCGCCTCGGGGGTTGGATCCACGCCGAGGCACAGCACAGAGCCCACGATTCGGGTGCGGGCCGCAAGACGCTCAAGATAGGTGTTCATGGTCGGAAAGGTTAGTCGACAGGAGCGCCGTCCATCACGACGACTCTACAGCGGCCCTAGCCCGTGGCGGTGGCGGTGGCGGTGGCGGGTGGCGGTGTTGCCAGGCGAGGCTCCAGTTGGGCGCCTTCGGCCGACACGTCGATGACCTCGAGCTGAAGCGACTCGAACCCACCGAAGCTCCGGCTGGACGCCCTAGCGATGACATCGATCCGGTCTCCCTCGTGGAGCATCGTTGCCAGGTCCGGCCGGCGGAAGGCCACCGCATCGAGAACGTCGCGCGTTCGACGCAGCACTAGTTGTGTGGCCCCGCCCTTGGCCGGGCGAACCCGCACGACCTTTAGGCCGCTCATGCCCACGACGGGGGCCGGGTTGCCGGGACCGGTGGGTTCGAGTAGGCGCAACTCGCGGACCAGGTCGAAGTCGACGGCATCCGCCGGCAAGACCAGATCCACCACCAGTTCGGGAGGTCCCTGCGGTTTCGGGCTGGACGCTGAGGCGAGGGCGAGGAACCGCTCTGCGAACTCCGGCCAACGGTCCCCGGCGATGTCGAAGCCGGCGGCAGCGGCGTGACCGCCATGGCGAATCAGCAGGTCCCCGCACGCGATAAGGGCCTCGGCAAGGTTGATGCCACCACCGCTGCGGCAGGAGGCTCGGAGCGTGCCCGCATCGGCGTCGATGGTCGTGGCTACGACGGCCGGCCTCGAGTGATCTTCTGCGAGGCGGCCCGCGATCAGGCCAATGATGCCGACCCCCCACTCGCCACGAACGAGCAGGGCCGTCGGCAGGTCGGAGGCGTGGCGAGCGGCCGCCGCGGCGTCCGTGGCCGTGGCTCCAACCACTCCAGTCGCCTCGAGCCCCAACTTCTGGCGCGCCTCGGCCAGGGCCACTTTTGTTATCTCGCGGCGGTCCAGGTTGGCCTTCTCGATCTCCGCGGCCAGTTCGTCGGCCTCGGCACGGTCCGTGGCCAGAAGCAGCCGTGCGGCGCGGCCCGCCTCCCCTACTCTGCCCGCCGCGTTGATGCGTGGCGCGATGCCGAACCCGATGTCGTCCGCGCTAAGGCGATCGCGCGCCAGTCCCGCTCGCTCCACGAGGGCGGCCAGACCGGGGCGGGCCCCCGTACGGAGCTGCTCCAACCCGATTCGCGCTATAGCGCGGTTCTCGCCCAGGAGCGGAGCCACGTCGGCGACGGTTCCGATGATCGCCAGGTCCGCGAGGTCTCGAACGGCCTGGGGCAGCTCTCGAGTGCCGGCCCAAGCGCCAGCCTCGCCATGGTCCTCCCCAAGTTCGCGGAATAGCAGGTGCGCCACCTTCCAGGCCACGCCGGCGCCGGTCAGATGCCGCTCCGGGTACTCGCTGTCCGCCCGCTGGGGGTTGACCACCGCCACGGCCGCGCCGGGCCACGTGGCGGCGTGGTGATGGTCCGTGACCAACACATCGATGCCACGACTCCGAGCCAGCTCGATCTCCGGTCCGCTGCTGGTGCCACAGTCGGCTGTCACGATCAGCGTGCGACCCTCGTCCACGGCCCGATCGATGGCCCGTAGCGACAGGCCGTGGCCGTCCCCCAACCGCTCCGGCACGTATGGCGCCGCATCCAGGCCGAGAGCGCGCAGCGCGATCACCAGGATGGACAGCCCGGTCAAACCGTCCGCATCGAAGTCCCCGTAAACGAGCACTCGCTCACCCCGCGCCTTCGCCTCCGCCACGCGGGCCAGCGCCGGCGCCGCGTCGGGAAGCAGCGCTGGGTCGTGCAGGCCTTCCTCGGCCGGGGCCAGGAACGCGGTCAACTCGGCGGCCGAGTCCACGCCCCGCGCCGCAAGCAGGCTTAGCAACCGCTCCGATATACCGTGCGCCTCGGCGATCTCACGGCACGCCGGGTCAACGGCCACGCGCACGGGAACCCGCCACCGGAAGCTCGAGACAATCATGCCGTTCAGGATGACAGGACGCGATAAACCGTGGCGTATCTGCGGCTCATAGGGTTCTGCTCAGTACCCAGATACCGGGGCATAGGCCATGCCGGAGCGGGCGTCACGCCATAAGAGATGCCGATTGACTAGGCTCGCCGGCCGCCGCGTAGGGTGGCCAGGTACGCAGCCCGTCGGCGGTCCTCCCACAGCTGCCAGACCACGAGTATCGGGCTGGCGTTGAAGATCGACGAGTAGGTCCCCGAGATGATGCCGATCAGCAGGGCCAAGACAAAGTAGTGGATCGCGGAGCCGGCAAAGAAGAGCAGGGCGATCAGAGTGATCACAACCGTCATGCTCGTGTTGATCGACCGGCCGAAGGTCTGCAGGATCGAGTGATTGACTATCTGATCAAACGGCTCGCCGGCATGGCGGGCCCTGTTCTCGCGGATCCGGTCAAAGACGACGATCGTGTCGTGGACGCTGAAGCCGATGATGGTCAGCATCGCCGTGACGAAGAGGGCATCGATCTCGACTCCAAAGAGGGTGCCGAGGATGGCGAATATGCCGACCACAACGATCACGTCATGGAGCAACGAGGCGAGCGCGGCGGCACCGAACTTAATGCTCCGGAACCGGCTCCCGATCCAGATCAGGATGCCCAGCGACCCAAGAAGGATCAGCAGGATGGCCTGCTGGATGAGCTGGGCGCTCACGATCGGGCCGACGGTGTTCTGAAGCCCGGTGCAGGTCAGCGGGCCGAGCTTCGGGTCAGCCTGCATAGCCGCGGCGATCTTGCCGAGAGTGCCCTCGGCCGGAACAACGAGCTTGCACGCCTTGCCGCTCTGGTCGGTGCTGTTGTTCACCACAGCGGCCGCGGCGCTCGGACTCGGGGCGGCGGACGCGCTAGCAGCGGCGCTAGCGCTCGGGGCGGCCGAAACTATGGCGGCGGACGCGCTGACTGGCGGGCTGGCGGAGGACGAAGTCGCAGCAGGACTCGCGATCACAACCGGGTTGGTCGTTGCAGCCGGGCTGCCCGAGGCAGGTGCGCTGGCCCCCCCAGACGAACTGGGAGCGGCCGTGATGACGGGTGCGGGCGTCGCCTGCGGCAGCAGATCTGCGCGCTTGGTTCGAATGGTGAAGTTACGGGCGGTGTCCTGAGTGATCTCTGCGTCGGTGACGCCCTGCTTCAGGACGATCGCCTTGACCTCGTCGATCGAGGCGGTGCTGTTCTTGAACTGGAACTGCCAAACGGTCCCGCCGGTGTAGTCGATCGAAAACTTCAAGCCCACCTGACCGTTGGTCACGGGCGTCAGCAGAATGAAGATCAGGCCCGGGATGAGGATTAGGCCGGAGAAGAGGAAGAACCAGTTGCGCTTACCAATGATGTCAAACACGTGCGCGGGTCTCCCGTCGGGCCAGCCGGCCGCCCATCGCCCTGGCCTGGAATTCTTCGTCGCTCACGCCGAAAAGCCACGCCTTTTGCGCGATGTGCTGTTTGACAACGAAGCGCAGGAGCGTCCGCGACACGGTCACGGCAGTGAACATCGAGGTGGCGACGCCGATGATCAGGACCAATGCGAAGCCCTTGATCGTTGACGATCCCCCGAGGAAAAGGATCGAGGCGGTTATCAACGACGACATGTTAGAGTCGAAAATCGAGTTCCAAGCTCGGTTAAAGCCCGCCTCAACGGCCGTTGCCAGCGTCTTGCCGGCTCGCAACTCTTCTTTTGTCCGCTCGAAGATGAGGATGCTGGCGTCGACCGCCATGCCCACCGAGAGCACAAAGCCTGCTATCCCGGCTAAGGTCAGGGTTACCGGAATGATCCGGAAGACGGCATATACGGCGATGCCGTAATACACCAACGCGAGGCCGGCGATCAAGCCGGGCAACCGGTAGTACACGAGCATGAAGAGCATGACCAGACCGATGCCCACAGCGCCCGCAAACATCGTCTGGTTCAAGAAAGCCTGACCCAGGGTCGGCGGAATGGACCGGTTCTCCTCTTCGAAGACCGGATACGGCAGAGCACCGTACTGGAGGATGGTCGCGAGGTACTTCGCCTCGACCTGGGTGAAGTTGCCTGTGATCTCGCCGGACCCGCCGGTTATCGTCGTTTCCAGGACTGGCGATGATTGCACTTGCGTGTCCAGGACGATGGCGAAGTACTGACCAACATGCTGGCTGGTCCAGGTCTCGAACTCCTTCGCCTTTGCACCGGCGAAAGCGAAATTGATCTTCCAGTAGCCCGCGCGTTTCGAATCAGCAACAGCCTGGATGCCGCTCGCATCGAGGTCCGCGCCCGTAAACTGGGCGGGGAGCAACGGATCGATGGGCTGGCCCTTTGTGGGGACCTGCTTCGTTCCGGTGGTGGCAGCAACGCCGGTTGTGCCGCCAGTGCCGTAGTCCGCGGGCGGCAGCGAAACGAACTTGAGCTGGCCGGTCCTGCCCACGAGGGCCGCAATTTCATCCTTGTTGCTTGCGCCCGGGACCTGAATGAGCACCTCGGTGTTGCCGACGGTCTCGACGATGGGCTCTGCAACGCCGGTCGAATTGACGCGGGTCTCCATGATGGAGCGAACGACTTCCATCTGCGAGGAAGTCGGGGCGCCTTTGCCACCCGTATCGACTCCGTACTTGATTTCGAACCCGCCCCGCAGGTCGAGACCGAGCTTCGTCTGCGGGCTGGAGCCAAATCCAGCATCGATGTTGGTCATGCTGATGAATTTGGCGTTGGGCACGAGATCGACGTAAAGGGCGATCGCGCCGATGATCAGGATCAGGATAGGCACAAGTCTTCGCACGAGGGGGGATGTTAGCAGGGATCGGCCGTGCCGCGCACGACGGCCACAACGGGGCCGTCGGCGCCAGCCCGAAAGGCGCCCTCCCTACCCTTCCAAGCCCGTCTTGATCTTCGCCGACAAGGCCGATCCGATCCCCGGCACTGCCGCTATCTGCTCCAGCGGCGCCTCACGAACACGCTTGGCCGAGCCGAAGACGCGCAGCAGGGCAGCCCGTCGTTTGGGGCCCACGCCGGGGAGGTCGTCGAACGCGGAGTGAGTCGCCGCCTTGGCCCGCAACGAACGGTGGTACGTGATCGCGAAGCGGTGAGCCTCGTCTCGCAGCCGCTGCATGAGGTATAGCGCCGGGGATGTCGTAGGCAACAGAACGGACGCTTCGCGCTCGGGCAGGAAGATCTCCTCGCGCTCCTTGGCCAGCCCCACGACCGCCAGATCGCCGTAGCCCAACTCGTCCAGGACCTCCTTCGCCGCCGATAGCTGGCCCTTTCCACCATCGATCACGACAAGATCCGGCAGCTGCCAGCGCAGCTCCTCCTCGCTCCCCTCTTCCCCCGACTTGGCCCGCTTGAAGCGGCGCCGCAGAACCTCCTGGTGGCTGGCGTAGTCGTTGGCGCCCGTGACCGTCTTGATTCGGAAACGGCGGTACTCGCCCGTCCGGGGCCGCCCCTCCTCAAAGACGACCATGCTGCCGACCGACTGAGCGCCAGCGAAGTTGCTGATGTCGTAGCACTCGATTCGAAGGGGCGGCCCGGCCAACCCCAGCGCTTCCGACAGCTCCTCCAGCGCAGCCAGCGTCTTGCCCTGGTCGGCCAGCCAGCGGGCATGCTCCCGCGCCAGCGTCTCCGTGGCGTTGCGCGTGGCCAGCTCCAGCAGTTCCCGCTTCCCGCCGCGTTGCGGGACGCGGAGTCGAACGGCAGCTCCCCGGCGGGCGGCGAGGAACGCCTCCAGCTCCGACGCGTCCTCGGGGAGCGCGGGCAGGAGCACGTCCGGCGGCACGCTGGTGGCCCGGTCGTAGTACTGCAGCACGAAGCCCTCCAGCACGCTGGCGTCGTCCGTCTCGCGCGGGGCGTCGAGCAGGAACACGTCCCGCCCGACCATCTTCCCGCCACGGACCGCGAACAG
>JANYJI010000197.1 GCA_025358525.1 Chloroflexota bacterium
CCCTCTCGCCTACCCCAGATCGTGCGGTTCACCCCCGCACGTGCGGGGCGGATCTGGCCGCCGCAGTCGTCGGCCCTGTCGAATGGCGGTTCACCCCCGCACGTGCGGGGCGGATACTGACTTCTTCGAACGTTACACGAATTCGGCCGGCGGATGAATCGCCCTTCGACGAATGAGAAAAAGGCCTTCGAGATCGACAACTTCTCTGTCAGGCGTCCCGGCGATGCGGAATCGAAGCCCTTGATCCGAGGATGCGGTCATCACAAGCATCGCTCCGCTCCGGTCCCTGAGGCGGGTGACCACGACCTGCCAGAGTTGGTCACGAACCATTGGCGAAACGGATCCCACGAAAACGCCCGGGGTGATCTCCAGGAGCCACTTTGTCAATTCGCCGCGAAGGCCGGGCGTCACCCGCTCGAGCGTCATGACGATCACGATGCGACCTCGGTGGGTGGGTCCCAGAGATGCGGTTGGTCGTCGCCTGGCTCAAGGGGAGATCCAATGACTGCGTCGATGTCAGCAACGATGCGATCGAAGAGCCGGGCAGAGCGAAAGGCCCCTCGGCACGCCGTGCGTACGCGACCCTCCACGTCCTGGGTGGATTCCGCGACGACTTGGAACGCCGTCGGGACCGCGACCTCGTCCTTATAGAGGTCGGCGATATCGAAGACGAACGACCGCGATGATCCCGTGTGGATGAAGCCAAGCGCCGGCGAGAACCCTGCCCCGATGATCGCCGAATGAACGACTCCGTAAAGAGTGACATGCGCGGCGGAGATCGCCCGGTTGATCGGGTCGGCCGAGACCCAGTCTCGACCGCCCGCGGTACGCCTCGCCCACGGCACGCCGTGTGTGGTGCTCTGGACGGCGTACATCGCACGAGCCCGCAACCCCTCCCGTCCGCGAAGCACCGCGACCGGCGTCCCAGCAGCGATCGGCTGGCCGAAGCGCTTCGCGTACATCCGATGGACGACGGCGAGATGGTTGACGGGGTCCGCCCACGCCCGAGCCTGACGGAGAAGGTTCCCGGCTCCGCGATCCGGCGATCCCGCCGCGTAGAATCGCTCCTCGCACTCGCCGACCCAGGAGATCAGGCAATCCACCTCGGCGAGCAGGAGGACTGCCGCATGCGTGATCGTCGACCCCGGGCCGAGCAGGAGCACGCTAAGGGTTGCAGCTGGGACGGGGATCTTCCCCTCCTGGTCCCAGACCACTATCGCGCCATCCTCGCGGTCGATTCGCGCTCGGTCGACGTAGAGATGCCCAGCGTCGTCGGCGGCCCTCGGAAGCAGATGCCGATCCATCGGTCAGCTGATCCGCGCGACTGTCAGCATGCCGAACCCGTAGGCTTTGCCCGGTCCGATCCCTTCGGTAAGCGCGCGTCGAAGTGCGTCCGCGTCCCGCACACGAAGCAGGCCGTCAAAGCGGTACCCGTGAAGAGATACCTGGCCAGTAGGTCCTCGTGTGCCGTGGACCGCGTCAGCCGGAGCAACCTCGTTACCGTTGAGCAGCTCGACCCCGGCAGTCTGGAGCCGTCTGCGCAACCAGACCACCGCCTCAGTGAGGTCGTGGACCGGGCGTTTGGTTCCGCGCGCGCGAGATCCATCGATCACGCTCGGTGACGGGACGTTTTTGGTTGGCGATGCGACCAGACGGAACCGCAACACCTGGCCCGGCGCGAGCGCATCGTAAGCGGCATCGGTGCTGCGTACGGCCGCCTCGCCAACAAGATAGCCGAGAGGGAGTGCCTCCCAGCGCGGCCCAGAGAGCGACGCGACAAGAACGACCGGAATCATGTCGGCAGACATCTCGCGGCGGTGGAGAACGCCGAAGTGGTCGCGGGCAGTGGCGCCATCGGGTGCGGTGCCGAAGGCCATCATCAAGGTTCGGTGGAACGCCTGGGCATCGGCGAGGTCGCGCAGAACTGACGCCGAACGCAGGTTGAGAACGAGTCTAGACAGTTGCATCTGCACGCTCAGCCTCTCTGGGGCGCGACCGTCCCGATGGTGTGGTGGTAGATGCCAACGCGGCGCGGGTGCCCGACCGAGCGGTTCGTCGAGTCGAAAGCGCGGCCCTCCGGGCGGTCGTAGCGGATCTCGATGGCGTCAGGGAGTCCGATCAGCGCCGTATCGTCCGGGGTGGTCTCAATGATGAACCGACGATAGGCGGCGAGTGGTCGTGGCCCTGGTCGGTCCGTAGCCTCGCGGAGCGCCTGGGCGAGCGGCAAATCCACGATCGCATCGCGTCCATCTGCCCCGCTGTCGACGAGCGGGACGGCCGGGAGGCATGAACGCCGCCCCAGCCAGAGCACGCGAGCGGGACGGATGATTCGAGCCCCAATCTCTTCGAGCCAGGCTCGATCCGAGTGTTCGATCCCAACCGTGAACTCGGCGTCCGCGAGATAAAACCGCGGGGACTGAACAGTGCCATCCAATCCATTGTCGCGCTTGTAGGTGATTGTCTGGTAATCGCGCAGGATCGTGCCCTGTCGGTCGACGCGGACCCCCATGCGGATCTCCGCCAGGCGCCCGATCGGGTCCGAGCGAACGAGGCCAAGTGCCGAGGCAAGCATCCCGATTACGCCGGACCGCGACGGTTCGAGGCCAGTCCCACGTGCGTCGAACCGGCTCTCGACTCCCCACGACTGCATCGGCCCGGCCAGCCGGAGCAAAAGCGTGCTCATGCCTCCGTCGTGCGGTCGCTCGTCGCGAGCCGCATGGCCTCCTCGATAAACCGGTCGAATGGCCGGACGGCGACCGCTGCGAGGCTGCCGAGCACATAGTCGCTGAGCGGTGAGAAGGCTGTGACACCCCGGATCCCCGCATCCCCATACGCGGTTCGGGTCGCTTCCCAGTGCGCACCGAGCGCCCTGACCGATGGCTCGATGAAACCCCCTTCAGGGGCCGGCCGCACCGGGCGCTCGAATGCGTTCGCGAGCGTCTGGGGCTGGTCGGCGCGGACGACTGCGAGGACGAGCGACGGGACCTCATTGGCGAGGAACGTCGCCTGCTTCGCCTGTGGGGCGAGAAGGATGGTCGCTTCAAGGAACGCTCGGAGGGCGGCGTCGAAGTCGATATCGCCGGTGAGGCGTTTGCGCATCTCCTGGAGGTCGAGGGCGACGACCCGGTAGTAGGTCGCCGAGTTGAAGGGAATGTCACCCATCATGCCGGCACCGGTGGTTTCCGCGTAGGCGTCCACCGCGGTGAAGAAGTCGAATTCGGCGACTGCGCGGTGGGTGGACAGGGCGTGGGCGACCGAGCAGGCGGCGTCTATCAGCCTAGTCTTGGCCGTTTCGGCCGTCTTGTCTTCGTCGTTCGTTTCGTCGGAACTCGTCTTGGCGGCGGCCTTCTTCATTGCGATCATTCGACCGAAGAGCGCCACTCCGAGGTTCGTGTCTTGAAGGGCCAGGTCGCAGATTCTCTTGCTGATCCCGCTCGTGTCGCCGTTGATCAGCGTCATCGGATCGACCGTCTTCTTGCCGCCCTTTGCGGCCCCGGCAGCAGCAGCGGTGAAAGCCGCAGAGAGAGCGTCCCAGGTTGGCTCATCGGCGAGCAGCTTGGCGATCGCGTCGAGGTCAGCTACTCCGAAGCGGGCAAGGGCGGCGAGGCTGAAAGTGTCCCTCTCGCTCTCGACGTCGAAACCGGCTTGCGCGAATGCTGTGGCCGCCACGCGACGGGCGTCGTCGTAGTCGCGACCGTATGCATCTCGGAGCGTCCGCGCGACCCGAATAAACGGAGATGAGGTGATGTCCGACTCGGCAGACGGCCCCAGGGCGCGCTCGTAGTGTTCGCGGATCAAACGCTTCAGGCATTGGCTCGAAACCCGGGCCCGGGTCACGCCACCGAACTCCGCCGTCTTCGGCGTGTTCGTGTCGTCGCGGTTGAGGACAGACGGCCCGAAACTTTGGATGATGTGGAGCTCCAGGAACATCAGGCGACCTCTTCTTTCGGGTGTGTGGTCGTGGCGCGAACAAATGACGTGGCCCAGGCATCCTGGGTGCGGCGATCCGGGCGATCCCATCCCAGGACCCCGTCGAGCAGAGTCGCCCAGTAGACCGGGATTCCCTTGGCCCGAAGGAGCGAGATCGCCCGCCGGAGCTGGTCGTCGAGGCCATCCCATCGGGACTCGAGCAGTGTTTGGAATCGCCGGCGTGGCCCCTCGGCCTCAGGGTCCTTCGCGGCGAGTGTGCCGAACGACCATCCGAGGTCTCCGGAAGCCACCGCCTGGGTGACCGTCCCGCGGTGGTAGAACGCAAAGAGGCCAGCCACAAGTTCGTAGGCAGCGAGGCCCCGATCGTCTTCGAGCGGCGCGCCGAGACTGGCGACCGTTGCCAGGCCGACGAGCGAACGCGGACGGCCATCGGCAAAGCGACGGATCTCTGCGAGGGTCGCCCGGTCGCCGGACCGTTCGATGCGTCGGAGTCCCGCCGCGAAAGTTCGGGATGCTTCGGATGGAATGGCGGTCATCGTCGCTTCGCTCCTTGTGGCTGCAGGGCCTCCTGAAAGGCGAGGCGGGCCTCGGCCCGGGCCAACGTGGTTGTGTTCAATCGGTCCCGTGCGCGCCAGTGCCGCCCATCCGCAGCAAATCGCTCAAGGACACCGGAAAACGCGCGCGTTGCCGTTCCATGGACTTCGCGGGTCCAGTCGTCGGCGATGGCCTGAAGGTCCAGGTCGCCCACGCCGTCCACGGCTCTCGCTAACCGAGCGACGAAGACGGGAAATGCGATCGCCAACGCCGCCCAGTAGTCGCGCTGTCCGCCGAGGGCGGCGACGACTCTGTTCGCCTGCTTCGCTGCCATCGTGTCTGTCCGTCCCCTGGTGACGACGTCTCGAGCGAAATTGCGCGACTGCCTTTCGAGCGCGTCGGAGACCCGTTCGGCCTCGCCGATTGCCTCTTCGACGGCTCCGCGAGCAGCTTGCCGCGCGGCCCCATTCGCTCCAGGCGCGACGAGCGGTAGACGCTCGCGCCGCCAGCCGTCAACGGCGCCACCGCCATTCTTCAGCGTCACGCCGAACGCCTCGAGAGAGACGACTCCGTCCGGCAAGAACTCATCGATCACTTCTTCGAGGGCGTAGACGTGGGCGACCACCCCAAGCTGGCGGGCCGGCTTTGTCTCCGCTGCGGCGTAGAGGGTGTGGGCCGTGGACCACATCGCTCGGTCCATGGACATCCGGAACGGCGGCTTGCCTTCGCCTTGCCGGAGCATCATCGTCGTCTCCAATTCGCCAATCGCCATCCCGCGGCTGTCGACGGTCTCGCCGTTCGCCGCCGCCTTGTGGGCGGCCGCGATCGTGCGACCCGGGCCGATGTGGACGCCCGTGACCAGAACGGTTCCGTCAACGGCGACCTCCGGAGTCAGTTGCACGACACGGCTCTGGTGGGTCAGCAAATCAAGGTAGCCGTGCGGAACGTAGGCGCTGTCCCTCGCGACCGCGTCGTCGCTCTCCCAGGTGGGGCGCTGGTCACTCGATCCAAGGCCTCGCGAATCGACGATGACGAGGTTGGACAGCAAGGTCGCGAAGAGGGTCTCGGGGCGAGCGGCGCTTTCCGATCGGGCGAGGAACAGCGCGCCGAACACGAGGGGACCCTGGGCCCCCGAGCCACCTTCGGTGACATGGGACCGACCGCCCAACGCGAAAGCGTGAAGTGTCACGAGATGCCGAGCGGCCTCGGCCGGCGTTAGCGATGGATGAACAGTCTTGTCGAAGATCGCCGGGCGTGTGTTCGACGCGCGGTCACCAATGACGATCCGCTCGATCGGTGCCGGCGCCTTGGCGAACGCCGCCGCCGGAGTCTGGTAGAAGGCATGAGGTCCGAAGAGATCGAAACGGCGGTCGGTGGATTGTCGATCGAGGTAAGCATTGATTCGCTCGGCCGGAAAGCGGCCGGCACCCCAGAGGGCCGCACAATCGGCCCTTTCGCGCGGCCAGGGTGCGCCGTTGTCGTCCGCAAGGGCGCGATGGATGACTGCGAGGACGAACCGGTAGAGTGCGATCGTCACGAGCGGAGAAGCGTCGACGATCTCCTTGATCTCGTGGGCGCTGACGATCACGTCGCGCAGGCTGCGTTCACCGGCGGCACCGTTCGCCGCGACGCATGGGATCCAGGGCTCGTTTGCGAGGTCGAATGACAGGCCAGACGGTATGGCTACGTCTGCACTCAATTCTCCCCTCCTCTGGGCTGCGCCGCACTCGTGGGATCGTTCGACCCGCGGCTCCGTCGAACGATCTTCAAACCTACTTCGGCGTCGATTGCGAGCGACAGGTCATCGACCTGGCCTCGGCCGTCGGGGGATAGGAAGACTGCCCAGCACCCACGCAAGACAGAGTTCTGCGCCCAACCGGGAAGTGAACGATTGTCGGCACTGGTCCGGTGCCGTACCGGAACGCTCCGAGCCAGGAGGCGCCGCACTTCTTCGGCGCTCGGATGCGCTGTGGGATCTGCGGCCACGAACGCTGGATCACGGCCGGCCGGGTCGAGAAACGGGGCCCTGGGTGACCCGTAGAGGCAGATGAGGGTGACTGATTGGTCGCCGTCGCGGGTATCGAGGTTCGCATCGCTCTCGCCATCGACCTCAGGATCGAGCGCGTCGTGCTCCTCGCCGTCCTGACCGGTCAGGGCGCTCAGGTCGCCCTCGCGAGGAAGCGGAATCGAGCCTCGAAGCGCACCGGATCGCTGCCCGCTGCGCTGACACTCCTCATCAGCGGCGGTGCTCGCCCACACGGAGCGAAAGGCGGCATCGATTCGGGCGAAGAGCGCGATGGCCGCCGGCTCTTTGTCGTCCGCATAGACGGCCTCCACGAGAGCCTCGACGTCGGCCACGTCGGAAAAGCCGGCCCGATCGCCCAGCGCCCACCACGTCCTTAGGAGCCGGTGTCGGCTGTACATCAGCGTCTCCCAGCGCGGAAAGTCCGGGAGGCGGTCGCTGCCAAGCGTGTGGGTCAGCCAGATCGTCGGTCGTCCATCCGACCCGCCTGTGCGTTCGTTGAAGTCATGACGCCAGACTCGTCCGAGCCGTTGGATGAGGAGATCGACCGGGGCAAGCGGCGAGATCAGGGCGTCGAAGTCGAGATCGAGAGACTGTTCGATGATCGAGGTGGCAACCAGCACTGCTCCACGGGGTCGAGACGTGTTACGAATGGCACGGCCGTCGGCGTCGTGGCCAGGGCCGAAACGGGACACGACACGCTGGCGGCGGTCTTCTTTATCGGCTTCGAGGAACCGGGCGTGGAAGATGTCGACCAGCGGTAGACCGTCATCCGCCACGCCGCTGTGCTGGTCGCGCAGACGGCGGTAGGTCTTCTGCGCGTCGTTGACACTGTGGCACAGGACCGCCACGCAGTCCCCCGCAGCGAGCCGTTCGGCGACGATGTCGTCGACGTCGTCCGGCCCGATCCATTGCAGAGCGACCTCAGGTCGCCGGCGCGGACTCGCCTCGACATGCAATGTAGTCACGCCGGTCCTTGTCGCGGCGGTGATTCGTGGATACGGCACCGCCTGGTCTGGCTCTTCGTCTCGGTCCCATTGCGCCCCGGAAGCGTAGGCCGTGACGAACCGGCGGCGCATCCGGTCCGGAAGCGTGGCTGACAGGACGACCGCCGAGCTGCCAATCGCGCCGAGCCAAGCCAGGAGCGTCTCGAACCGGACGTTCATCACCACATCGTAGGCATGCACCTCGTCGAAGATGACCGTCTTGGACGCCAGGCCGGCCATTAGAACGTACGAGTGGTGGACGCCGATCGAGGCGAGGAGAGCCTGGTCAACCGTCCCGACGCCGAATGGTGCGAGGAGACCCCGCCTACGATAGGAGAACCAGCGACCCGCGATGACTCCGCCCTGGTCGTCACTCAGCCCGGTTGGGGCGGCCCAGACCTGGTCGGCACGGCTACGTGCCTCGTCGAGGCTCTTCGCGAGCGCAGCGCGGCCATGAAGGATCTGCGCCCCCACCAACTCACCGGGGTAGCGCGCTTGGAGGTGCGGCAACAGGCGTTCGGCGATCCCATCGCTGGTCGCGCGGGTCGGCAGGGCGAAGTAGAGGCCGCGATGTCCCCGCTCGACGCCCCAGTGGTCGGCCACGAGCAGAGCCGCCTCGGTCTTTCCCTCGCCCGTCGGTGCTTCGATCATCACCAGGCCGGGCTCCGGGAGGTCGGGCAGTAACGTCTCAAGCGTCGCCTGGAACGGCCGAGGCTTCTGATGGAACAGCTCGATAAAGGATGAAGCCTCGTCCGGTGCGGGACGGTCGCCGGTCCACCCGAGCCGTTGGAGCGCCTTGCTGGCCCTGTCCTGGCTGTCATCAGCGTACTGAGAAAGATCGCTGGTGAACGCCTGGTCGACTCGAGCGACGTACGGGAACAGCTCCGGCTTCGAGGCGATCCAATCCGAGACGGTCACGAGGCCGGCGAGAAGCGCACTCGTCACAGTATTCGGCGGCTTCTGCGGGAGTGGCGCGCCGCCGATCCGCGAGATCATCACCGCGACCGCCACCAGATCGGCGCGTGCGGCCTCCCATGTCTTGTCCCCTTCCGACAGAAGGTTGACGTCGTGTCTCGCCTTGGGGTTCAGGAATCTGCCGTGGTGCCCACCGACGACCTCCGCCAGACGAATCCGTACGGGTTTGGAGACACCTAGTGATTCAAGCGCATCGCGCAGCGCTGCGAACGAAATCTCTTGGTGGGCAGACGGCCCGATCTGCCGGTCTGGAATCGTCAGACCCGCGGACCGGAGGCTCTCCCGGACCGCCCCCTCTTCGCCCCGGGAGATCCGTCCGTGGGAGCAGAGTCTGCCGATCTGGAAGCCGAGACACGCCTTTCCCAGGTCGTGGGTTGCAGCCAGGAAGACGGCCCAGGCCCGCGCGACCTCAACAGAGACGCCGAAGTCGGCCGCGATGGCCTCCCGGTTGGTGTCAGAAAAAACCCGGCTCCAGACAAGGGTCCCGACCGCCGCGGTGTCGATCATGTGACAGACGAGCGGGTGAGTCTGGTCCGTCATGCCTTCCAGGTCGGTCTTCGCCCAAAGCGCACGAGCCGGGCGCGAGACGTCGGTTTCGGGGGCGACCATGGAAGAGCCACTCCGGGCTGGCGGGGCTTGGTGGACCATGGCCCTACCCACCGTTCGGGACTGTCTGAACGGCGACGCCAGAGCTGGGAGTCGGAATAGGATCATGCGTCCGCGTGGGGCTCCGGGGCGGCCTGGCGTGCGACAGCATGGAGCGGGTTGCCGGCGAGGCCGCGCTTAACCCGCCAGTTTTGGCGCCCTCACCACGGCCGAACAGACCTCTCAGCATGGTCCACCTCGCACCGGACGCCGTCGAGTCCCCCGAGAGCGTTCGCCCGAATATTGGCCTAGCCTCGTGTCAGCTAGTATGGCGCGACGAGCGCTGCTTTACCGAGACCGCCTGTGGGGGGCGGGACGTTTCGAGCCTAACAAGCCACTTGGAGCTGGCGGCATCCCGGCCGGGTCTATCTCGCGGCAGCGTGGCCGCGGCGGCCCAACCGACGGCCTACTCCAGGTAGTCCCGCAGCTTGCGCGAACGGCTCGGGTGGCGCAGCTTGCGCAGCGCTTTTGCCTCGATCTGCCAGATTCGCTCGCGCGTCACGCTAAACTCCTTGCCAACCTCCTCGAGCGTCCGGGCGCGGCCGTCCTCCAGCCCGAAGCGGAGCTGGAGCACGCGGTGCTCGCGGCCGGCGAGTGAGTCCAGGACCGCCTCGGCCGGGGCCAGGGCCGTGTGGTCCTCGATGAAGTCGCCCAGGTGGGCGTCCCCCTCCTCGCCGACGGGCGTCTCCAGCGAGACCGCCTGCTGGCTGGCCTTGATGATCTCGTGGACCTTCTCGGGGGTAACCACGGCCTCCTTGCCGCGCGACATCGCGGGCCTCGATCTCCTCGTCGGTCGGCTTCACGACATCCTTGGCGTCGAGCTTGGCCTCGAGAGGTCGGCCTTGTGTCGACCGGCACTTCCGGCGGCGAGGGCGACCTCGCGGGGATCCTGGGTCATCGTGGCCCTCCGGCGGAGCGGGCTAGCCGACGCATCGGCACGTGAGGGCCGATCCCTAGCGGGGAAACGCCCCGGCGGCGTTCCGGGGCCGGCGTCCCGGGGCGGCCTTCGGGGAGGCGCGTGGAGTTTCCCGTCACTGCCGCCCGGGGCAACGCTAACCAGGCGGCGGACTCGATTGGGCGCGATTCGGCCGTGGATCCGCCATTCTGGGCCGCAGTGTTAGCCGTTAGCGTCAAACAATGGATCGGGAACACTCGACTTCACCCGACGCCAGCCACTTAGTGTCGCCCGGGGCGACGTTGAGGGCGGTCCTGCGCTCACTCCCCGTGACTGCGCGTTGCGTGAAGTCC
>JANYJI010000213.1 GCA_025358525.1 Chloroflexota bacterium
CAACGCCGCCCTGATCGTCAGCACGCCGAGCAGCGCGACGAAGGGCGGCGGGAGCAGGACAGCCCCCACGCCCGTCGCGGCGACGTGGAAGCCGACGGAGATGGCCGCGAAGCCAGCGTTGCCCTGCTCTCGAATGACCGACCGTACCGCAAGCACGGTGCCGACCAGGTAGACGGCGGCGAGGAAGGTCGCCTTCGCGACAGGAGGTGAATCGAGCGGGCCCGCCAGCGAAGCGGCGGCGGGAACGAGCACCAGAACCTGGGCGACCTGGGCGAAACTGGCCGCAATGCCGCGGGCATGGCCCAGCTTCGTTGCGACCAGCGTGATGGCACCGGCCGGAACGAGGACGAGGAGGGCGAGCAGGAGGATGGGGTGGGCAACGACCAGCGCCAGCGCGAGGACCGCGGCCGTTCCGGCGTACGCGAGTAGCGAGACCGTGTAGCGCCCCCGTATTCGCGCCCGAGCCCAGGTCTGCGCGGTCGTGGAAGCGAGATAGCCGGTGACCGCCGCGCCAGCCAGGAGGATGTGCCAGCCCGTCGGCCGGCTTGCGGCGATCCCCAGCAGGAGCGGCACGGCGAGCATCGCCCACGCGCCATGCTGGCGAGGCATCCAGAGCCGGAAGGCGCTCGTTCGCGGGCCCGGGTTCGAAGATCGCCGGCGGCTCCGCGAGCCGGTCAGCCGAGGAGCTCGTGCATGCCGCCGAGCAGCTCGCCCAGCGCCACGTTGGGGTCCGCGACGAGGACAGGGATCAACAGGTCGTTCTCCTTCGAGAGATGTGACTCGAAGAGAGCGAGGATGGCGCTCGAGATGCCGACGGCCTCCACGCCGTCCGCCGCCAACCGCAGCGCGGCAACGTGAGCGATCAGGTTCCGGTGTTCGTCCTTCATGGCGCGCACCAGCATCGCCGTCCCACCGGAGTCGCCCGCCGGATAGAGCGTCGCTTCTTCCGCCGCCGCATGGGGCAACAGTTCCGAATCCAGGTAGTCGAGCACGGCGCGCTGCGGATCGGTGTGGGAGCGGCCGGCCTGGACCTCGACACGCAGGGCGAGCACGCGCTTGCGCAGCGACGCTTGCAACTCGGCGTGATGGGCAGTGATGGCGCCCTGAGCCTCGACATTCGTGACCGTTGGCATCTCGGTGCTCCTTGTGGCTATGTCCATGCCAACCATAGCCGTTCCCCTCGGCATCGGTGGCGGGCGGGTCGGGCACGGTGATATCGACGAACTGGCCAGCCGGCCACCCTCTCGGGCTCCTCGGCGCCGGCGAAACCTCCCTGTGAGGCGGCCGATCCGCCTGCCGGCACGCCGGACCCGATACGGTTACCGTGGCGGTCATGAGCACCTCGGAAGCTGATCCCGCCGCTCAGCAGTCGGCTAAGGGTGGCGGGCAGCCTGTGCGCGAGCGCGTCCCTGCCGGGGCTGTGCCGATCGAGGGGATCGGTGCGCGCCTGGTCGCCAACATGACTGCGAGCCTAGGCATCCCGACCGCGACCTCGTTCCGCGAGATGCCGGCCGAACTCCTGGTCGCTCGGCGGGCCCAACTCAACGCCGCCATCGCTCCGGCCCGGCTGTCGCTTACGCACCTGATCGCCTATGCCGTCGCCCAGGCCGCCGCGGTCCACCCCACGCTCGCCTCCCATTTCGTGGAGATCGACGGACGGCCGCATCGGGTGGACCCGGCCGCGATCGACCTGGGGCTGGCCGTGGAGGTGCAGGGCCGCGACGGCCGCCCATTCCTGGTGGTTCCGGTCGTGCGGGCGGCCGACGAGCTCGACTTCGCGGCCTTCGTGAGCCGCTACGACGACCTGGTGGGGCGGGCGCGAACGAACCGTCTGACAGCCGACGATCTGGCGGGCGCCAGCCTTACTCTTACAAATCCCGGAACGGTGGGCACCACGGCCTCCGTCCCGCGCCTGATGCCCGGCCAGGGCGCGATCGTCGCTACGGGCGCGATCCGCGGGCTCGCCGGCGGGGCAGTCATGACGGTCAGCAGCACCTACGACCACCGCGTGATCCAGGGCGCCGAGTCGGGCCGCTTCCTGGCGACACTCGAGAAGTTCCTGGCGGGCTCAGACGACTTCTACGAATCGATAGCAGACAGCCTGGGCATCCCCCGGTCGGCGGTCGCCAGCTCGGGTTCGACCGCCAGCTCGGGTTCGACCGCCAGCTCGATTGCCGGCCCGGCCCCGACCTTGCCAGCCGCCTCGCCTGCCAGCGTGGCGGAGATCGCCGGCGGCGTGGACCTCGTCCGCTCCTTCCGCCACTTCGGCCATCGTGCCGCCGACCTCGACCCGCTCGGCAGCACCCCACCCGGCGACGAAGCCCTGGACCCCGCGACCTGGGGCCTTACCGCCGAGAGCCTGAGCCGCATTCCGCGCGACGCACTGGGCGTCGACCTGCCGGGGAGCAACCTGCTCGAGATCCTGCCCGAGCTGCGCCACACCTACTGCGGCACGACCGCCTACGAGGTCGAGCACATCAACAGCCACGAGGAGCGGACCTGGCTCCGTCAGACCATCGAGAAGGGCGAGCATCGCGTCCACCTCACCGTCGCCGAGAGGACGCGGCTTCTCGAGCGCTTGACCGCCGTGGAGGCCTTCGAGCGCTTCCTGGGGCGAGCCTACCTGGGCCAGAAACGCTTCTCCATCGAGGGCCTGGATGTCCTGGTCCCGATGCTCGACCAGGTCATCGAGCTCGTGGGGCAGGCTGGCGCCCAAACCGTTGAGATCGGGATGCCCCACCGCGGGCGCCTGAGCGTGCTGGTCGGGGTGGTAGGTATTACTGAGGCCACGATCCTCGACGAATTCGAGCGGGGACGGCCCACCGCCCAGGCGGACCCGCCGGCCGAGGGCGAGACGAGCGACGTCAAGTACCACCGCGGCGCCCACGGCGTTCATCCCATAAGTGGCGGCTCGGTACGCGTGACCATCTCCTCGAACCCGAGCCACCTCGAGGCGATCGACCCCGTGGTCGAGGGCCGGGCGCGAGCCGAGCAGACCGATCGAACCGGCCCGACCGCGAGCCCGGACACCCGCCTCGCGGTCCCGGTGCTGATCCATGGCGACGCCGCGTTCGCCGCGCAGGGCGTCGTGGCCGAGACCTTCAACCTGGCCCGCCTCTCCGGCTACACGACCGGCGGCACGATCCACCTGATCACCGACAACCAGCTCGGTTTCACGGTCGAGCCGCGGGACGGCCGCTCAACCGACTACGCCAGCGACCTCGCTAAGGGCTTCGACGTCCCGATCGTCCACGTCAACGCCGACGACCCCGAGGCCTGCCTTTCGGCCGTCCAGCTCGCCGTCGCATACCGCAAGCGGTTCCATGGCGACGTCGTCCTCCACATCCTGGGGTACCGCCGCCACGGCCACAGCGAAGAGGACGAGCCGGCCTACACCCAGCCGCTACTGTACGAACGGATCGCCGCCCACCCGACCGTCCGCGAGATCTACCTGCGCCGTCTGGTCGAAGAAGGCGCGATCGAAGTCTCGGCGGGGGAGGCGATGGTCGGCGCGGCGCAGGCTCGGCTGGCGAAGGTTCGGGAGTCGGTGGCGAGGGAGGTCGCGACGGGTACGGGCTCTGGCTCGCGCGAAGGCGGTGGTGGTGCGGTGCTGGTGGGCCCGGGTCGGCGAGGGCGGCCCTCAGCGGCGAAATCCCGCTCGACTGCCGTGCCTGCGGCCCGACTGCGTGCCATCAACGACGAACTCCTCCGCGTGCCGGCCGGCTTCACGGTCCACCCCAAGCTCGCGCCCCAATTCGAACGGCGGCGCGACGCACTCGACCCTGAGGGCCGGGTCGTCTGGGCCCAGGCGGAAGCACTCGCCCTGGCGGCCCTGCTCATAGAGGGCGTACCGATCCGGATGACTGGCCAGGACGCCGAACGCGGCACCTTCAGCCAGCGCCACCTCGTGCTGCACGACGCCAAGGATGGCGGGCGCTTCACGCCGATCCAGCACCTCTCGGGCGCGCGAGCCTCACTGGAGCTGCACGACAGCCCCCTCTCGGAGCTCGCCTGCCTTGGCTTCGAATACGGTTATGCGGTCGAATCTCCTGACACGCTGGTCCTGTGGGAGGCGCAGTACGGGGACTTTGCCAACGGCGCCGAGGTCGTGATCGACCAGTTCATCATCGCCGGCCTCGCCAAGTGGGGCGAGACTTCGCGGCTGACCATGCTCCTGCCACACGGCTACGAAGGCCAGGGACCGGAACACTCGAGCGCCCGCCTGGAGCGCTATCTGGCCCTCGGCGCGGAAGACAACATGCGGGTCGCGAACCCTACGACCCCTGCCCAGTACTTCCACTTGCTGCGCGATCAGGCGCTGCGGCCGATCGTCCGGCCGCTGGTGCTGATGACGCCCAAGAGCCTGCTCCGGCTGCCGGCCGCCACCTCGAGCCCGCGCGAGCTGTCCACCGGTCGCTTCGAGGCGGTCATCGACGATGTGGAGCGCGCAGACTCGCGAAACGGCGTCCGCCGACTGGTGCTGTGCAGTGGCCGGTTCTACTACGACCTGCTCCTCTCGCCCCGGCGAGCGGAAACCCCCGAAGTGGCGATCGCCCGGGTCGAACTCCTGTATCCGTTTCCCTGCGCTGAGCTGGGCGCGCTGCTGGCACGGTACCCGGCCCTCGAGACCGTCGTCTGGGCCCAGGAAGAGCCGCGCAACATGGGCGCTCGCAAGTTCGT
>JANYJI010000226.1 GCA_025358525.1 Chloroflexota bacterium
CAACGGCAAGATGAGGAGTCCGGTCCGTTCCGGGCCTCGAAGCCTACCTAGCGTCCACGCCAGTCCGCCGAGCGCGATTCCCCACAAGAGGAGGCCGGCCGGCCCCGAGACGAACGTCCCCGCCGTCGATACGACGGAACCGAGACGGGCTATTGATGACGGCGCCGCTGCCGACCCACCATGCCCCAACACCTGATCGACCATCGCACGCGCATTGGCGAACCCGTGAGTCAGCTCGTAAGCCAGGAACGGCGACGCTGCGAGCAACGCCAAGACGATCGACGCCGCGATGATCTTGAGGCCCACGTCCGGCCGAACCAGGATCCACCAGAGGAAGATCATCGGAAGCAACAACAAAGCCTGGTCGTGCATCTGCCACGCTAGCGTCCAAGAGGGCAGCAAGATCAACAACCATCGAGGCTTCCCGCGCGAGACATGGATCATGGCCAGGAGCACGAGCATCTCGAACGGGGCCAGCAACTGGGGATTCCACATGAGCCGGCCGTATTGCGTCGTTACAGCATTCGTTGCCCACAGGCCGGCTGCCAGGAGCCCGGCGGGCCAGCCCGCGATTTCGAGGCCCAGGAAAGCTAGCAAGATGACCGCCAGCACATCCACAAGAGCGACCATCAGTGCGCCACCGGCAGGATCACCACCCAGCAAGAGGAACCCGGGCGCCATCACAAAATAGGCTGCCGGCCCGCGTTGGAACGTCCCGGTGCTGGCGGCGGACCCGAGCAAGGGGATCTGGCCATTTCGGACCAACCCCTCAACAACCGTTGAATCCCGGCCCTGGTCTCCGTAGTAGGGAGTCAGCTCCGCCAGGTGGTACAGCCGGAGTAGCAGGGCGACGGCGACGATGGCTGCCAGGGCGACAAGGGGAAGGGCCTTCCGGAGCGTCGGCGAGTCGATTCGCTCCACGGAACCAGCAAGAGCGCGAGCCAGATTCCGCCGGTTCAACGCAGTATTGGGATGCTGTAGAAATCGTAGGTGAGGCTGTCGGAAGACTCCGATGCGGCGACACCGCCATTCAGTTGTGTCCCGACACTGATCGCCGTAAAGGGAGCCCCAGGCGTGAGGGCCTGGACGTAGCCCACCGAGCCCGTGGCGCCGATGAGGAGAGGCCCGTCAGCTGTCGCCGGTACAAGTCGATACTGCTGGTTGTCGGACTGGAACCACCACGGCGGCGTCTTGAAGAGAAGTCCGCCGATGCGCTCGCCGAAGCCGCCGGCAACGCCTCGGACATGAACCACCACAAGGCGGCCCGGCCGCGACTCCGTGGGCACAACCACACGTACCCCAGCTTTGGCCGTGACGGTGGAAAGCAGTTCCGGGGTCCCGCATCGATCTGGCCCTAACGCCAGCACCTGCCAGGACGTTGCCGACGCGATGGGGGTGTAGCGGCACAGCATCTCCACCAGAGTGCGCGGCGCCTCGAAGTAGACGCTACGGCCATCGATGGTCAGCGGCTGGCCCGGTGGGGTCAGCCACAGGATCCGTTCGGGAGCAGTTGGGGAACGTAGAGCGGAAGCGTCCGCTTCGTCGAGAAGGTCGGTGTAAGCCTGGTACGGCTGGAAAATTGGGAGTGGGTCCCAGTTCAGTTCGGGATATGCGTAAGCCACTCCGGCATCGAACGGCTCGATGTGGACTCGGTGGTCGCCAATCGCTGCGAGTGCCTCCGGCGGCAGCGCGTACAGGCTACGCATTTGGGCTGCGGTAGTGGCGGCGGCGTCGGGTCCATGTCGGACGGCGGCCGAAATCTGCTCTCTCGCCGCTTGAATATTGCTGCTCGGGTCCAGATATGAGACTGGGTTGCCGGATGACACGAGCATGACAAAGACAGCGAGAGTGGCCACAGAAAGGGTCATTCGCGCTCTCAGCGCCGGAACGGCGAACACCGGCATGACGACCAAGGCTGTGGTAAAGAAAGGACCGAACCTATTGCGAACGAACCCGGTCTTGAAGAGCGCGAACGCCAACACCACGCCAAGGGCGAGCAGAACCAGGCGTTCCGCCCGTGACCATCCGGCACTGGCTTCGTCCGCGGCCACTGCGGCGGCGGCGATGGCCACGAGGCCAAGCATGTAGACCCAGGCCATCGAAGGCCCAAAGTCCATTCCCATTGCCCCGTTGTAGCCCAATGTGATGTCTACCGAATAGCGAACGTAGGCCGGTATGTCCCACAGGCTTTGCCCGAGCACGAGCCAGGACGCCAGGAATGCCGTAGTCACCGCGCCCACGAAGACCAGGAGGGCAGGCCGTTGTCGGCTGGTCGCGAAGATGGCCACCAGCCCTGCTAGTAACCCGACGGTAATCCCCACGTTGATCTTGCCGAGGAGGGCTAGCCCGGTCATCAATCCCAGACATGCGACGGCCCAGATCGGGATCGAGCGCGCGCCGTATCGACGAAGGAGTTCAACACAAGCCACGAAGGCCACGACGGTAACCAAGTCCCAGCCTGCGATCCACGACAGGGATCTGGCGACCAGGTATGCCAGCGGCAAGGCCAGCCAGAATGGGAACGCGCGCCTCAACATGTGGACGATAGCCAGGCATGCGACGAGGCTCAGGCCAACCACGAATATGAGGGCGATGGCGCTGGTCCAACCGAAATATGGCTGTGGCAGCCCGATGAATCCCAACGGTCCGTAGGTGTAGGCGAGTTCACTGCCGAAATGCATATGCCGCTGGGCGGCTACTTGGAGGGCGGCGACCCACGAAGGATCGAGGCCTATGGACGGCGCTACAGTCTCGATTGGCCAGCACAGCACCAGGATCGCGACGGCGCTCGCAGCTGTCAGCAGGCCTCGCACTCGATCGAGACTGCGGGCCACGGTTTGCGCGTGATCGTTCAGTCTTGAGGCTATTGATCCCAGCACGGCGGCTGCCGCTCGCCGCCGCCGGTTCGCCTCAACCACCGCTTTTGCGCCGCGCTACTCGTCCCACGGGCCGGTGAAAAGCGGTCGAGCTCATCGGCAGATTGTACCCGGTGCCGTCTGGCTGGAACCTACCCTCGGTGACGCTCGGGCGATGTCCTCGTTTGGAGACGGCCGCCAGCGTTGGGCTCGTGATCACGCGAACGATGCACGCTCGCGTCGGCCGGGTTAGCCTTTGGTCGATGCCAGAAACCAGCACGAATCGGGCCATCCGGCCCGCCCTCGACGCCCATGTCGTCGGTCACCGAAAGACCGGCAACGAGACCTACATCGTCAACCTTGCCGATGCTTTGGCTCGACGCGCCGACACTAGGCCCACCGCCTATGTCGATGCGGGCACCGCATGGCCGCACCCGGACGGTCCGGAGACGCGTGAGCTCAGGTCGAAGGCCCCGTTTCTCAGGATCCCCTTCGAGCTGCCGACTCGGGCCCGTCGCGATCACTGTGACCTTCTGCACGTCCAGTACGTGGCGCCTCCTTGGCCTCGTCTGCCGCTGGTGACGGCCATTCATGACCTTTCGTTCGAGGATGTGCCCGGTCTGTTCTCCCGGCAGACCGAGTTACGCCTGAAGTTGACCGTGAGGATGTCCGCGCGACGTTCACAGGCAGTGGTCACCATTTCGGAGTTCACCCGGGACCGGCTCGTGCACCACTACGGACTCAATCCGGAGAAGATCGTTGTCACGCCCCTTGGCGTGGACCGGCGCTGGCGTCCACTTGCTCCGGACGACGCAGCCGCACGGCTTCGTGAGTTCGATCCGCCGGAGTCGTTCGTCCTTGCAGTCGGCAACCTTCATCCACGCAAGAACATCCCGCGCCTGATCCACGCCGTGGCTGCTGCGCGGAACGCCGGTGCCGGCGACCTGCACCTCCTTCTGGCTGGCCAGCGTTGGTGGCGCTCCGACTACATCGACCGCGCGATCGAGACGGCCGATGCCGCGAGTTGGGTTCGCCTGCTCGGTTACGTCGCCGATGACGCCCTTCCGGCCCTGTACTCAGTTGCGACGGTTGTGGCATACCCATCTCTGTATGAAGGCTTTGGTCTGCCGGTTGTAGAGGCCCTTGCTTGCGGGGCTGTCGTGGTTGCCTCAAACACGACAGCCATCCCCGAGGTGGCGGGAGCGGCGGCTGTGTTGATCGATCCGACCGACGACGTTGCGATGGCCGAGGCCGTCGCGATGGCCGCCACCGATCCGGGTCTACGGGCAAGCCTCAAGAAGGAGGGGCCGTTGCACGCCGCTGGGTTCACCTGGGATCGGTGCGCAGGGCTGACTGTGGAGGCTTACCGGATTGCCCTGTCCGGGCGCTGATCGCCCCCGGGCGGGACTCAGGACAGTCGGTAGCCTTTTAGAACGCGCTCCGCCTCTTCTCGGTATGTGGCCTCAACGTCCGCACGAGGGCCGTTGCGGCGCAGTTCCTCGGCCTTGGCGAGAGCGATGAAGCGGTAAGCGGCCATCAGGCCGGACAGGTAAAAGCCGCGCCACCCGTCCTTGTACCCACCACGTCGTATGTATCGTCCGACGAACTCACGTGCCGTGCGCCAGATCGCGACGGTTCGGCCCGTCTTTCCACCTCGAGAAATGGCCGCCGCCGCCTCGATTGAGGTGTAGCGGTTCATCTTGTCAACGAAGTGGGTCACGTCGAGGTAGTTGAAGTGGATCACTTCAAGATCAGGGTTCGGGCCAAGGTCCAGGACTCGAGCCCAGTCCTTGACCTTGACGAAGTTGTGTACATCGGGCCTGAGGTCCAGCGCGTTGCGTCGGAAGAACCGGACGTGTTGGTCCTGATATGGTCCCCACCCGCTGTGCCCTAGAGCCGCCCCCAACAGGTAGTTTCGCCAATGGATGCAGACCGCGTCCGCTTCGTCGTTGGCCGCTATGGCCTTGAGCCTTCGGCTCAACGGCTCGGGGATCAACTCATCCGCGTCGATGATCAGGACCCAGTCGCCGGTTGACTGATCGACGGCGTACGCGCGGGCCGGGTCCGCGTACCCTAGGCGCTCATGGAGCAGGACCTTCGCCCCGAATGAGGCTGCCACGTCGGCCGTGTGATCGTCGCTGTGCATGTCCACGACGACGATCTCATCCGCCCAATCCTTCACGGATCGCAGGGCATAGCCAAGGCGCTGCTCTTCGTTGAGGGTATTGACCACGACCGAGATACGGCGGCCAGCCCGCGCGTACGGTGCTGTCTCGGTGGTCGATGAGTTGGCTACCAACGGGTCCGCGATCCTCGATTGTCAGCGTGCTTCCATGCCATCCCGGGGCTTCGATCATGCTAGTGTACCGGCTAACCGCCAACGTATTGAGCTTCAGATTCGCGCGCACAGGGGGAACCGTTTGATGCTGGCCCTGATCCCCATTGGTGGCATGGTGGCCGCCCTTTTTGTCGTATCTGTGCTGCGTCCATGGCTTGGCCTGCTGCTGCTTCTGGGGCTCATGCCATTCAACGGGTTTCTCCTGGACGTGGTCGGGCCATCGCTGCACCTCTCGTCCACTGCCCTGACGGTGCTCGCCGGATGGCACGATGCACTCGCCGGCGGCGTGGTGGTCGCGGCAGCAGTCCGATGGACCCAGGGCAAGTCGTTCCGACTCAACTTGGTCGAGTCGGCCGCCGCCGTGGTTCTGGCCTTCGGTGCGATATCGCTTGTTATCTCGCCGCATCTGGCGACCGGGCTGTATGCCTACCGCACTCTCTATGAACCGATCGCGTTGGCGCTTGCCATCGCCGTTCTGGCGAGGACCAATGGGCTTGCCACGCACGTCCCCTCGCGGTACGTCCTCGCCATGGTAGTGTCTGGAGTGGCGGCCTCCCTTTTTGCGATCTGGCAAGTCTATGGCGCTGGCTTCCACTACGTCGCGACGTACTACAAGACGGCTGATGGCCGGTTGCCTGCGGCGTACTTTTCCGCCTACATCGTGCAACCGCGAGCTTTCGGTCCGTTCCACTCACCTAACGAGTTCGGTGCCTTCCTAGTCATCGCCCTGATCCTGATCGCCACCCCCGGTCTGCTCCTGGCCAAGCCGGTGTTGCGACCCTGGGCTGCGTCGGTGATTGGCTTCGTCCTGTTGCTGTCCTTCTCGCGAAGTTCCTGGATTTCCTTGATAGTGGCTACCGTTGCGCTGCTGATCATGTTGCCGGTTACCAGAGTCCGTCTGGCCGGATTCTTTCGGGCATTCGCGACGCGGCGATGGTGGCGGTCCTATGCACCGGCCCTGGCACTATTCCTGGTCCTATTCGGCTCTGTGGCCGCCAGTTCGGGTGTCCCGCAATTCGCCACCGGCACTATTTCCGGCAACGATCCTTCGGCCGCGAACCATGCCGCGGGACTGACATCCCTCCTGAATGGCACAACACTGGTGGACACGGGTGCGGATTCGACGTCCGGCACCCCCACCGCGCGCCTCACGCCGTTTGGGCTTGGCCTCGGGATGGCAGGCGCGAAGTCCGCGCGATTCGACCAGGTTGCGGCCTTGGACGTCCTGAGCAGCGAGACCTGGTATGTCAATTACCTGTTCCAGGCCGGATTCTTCGGCCTCTTGGCTCTAGTTGCCCTGGCTCTAGCGATAGCCAGGGCGCTTTGGATCAAACGAAGTCTGCCGATGGCGCGTGCCGCGCTCGCCGCGGCCCTTGGATTGGCAGCTGGTGCCGTCTTCATCCCAGTGCTTGACGAGCCCGCCGTGGCGATCCCGCTTTGGGGTCTGATCGGCCTCGGCCTCGGGTCTACCGTTGCGGCCGCTGGGGGGATTCCTGTCAGCCCCGGGCTGGCCGAACCTACCCTGGCGACGCAGCGGGCCTAAGGGGTCTACAACGGCGGCGCGGGCTCAGCGTGCCTGCGGAGGAGTCGCGCCTCGAGGGCCGTGTCGAGTGCGCCAGCGACGGCCTCGGCCGTAGCCCGCCTGGTCAGACCTGCGAGGATCGTCTGATCGCACTGGCGCTCTGAGCCGGCCGCCCACTCGTGGAAGAGTTGTTTGATTGCGGCAGCGATGGCCGGAACGTCTTCCGGATCGGCGACCAGCCCGCCCCCGGACCGCCGGACCAGATCCTTGGCGGGCCCATCGGGCGCGAGCATCAGGACGGGCCTCTGCAGGCCCAGGTACTCGAAGAGCTTGCTCGTGAAGCCGGCCCCGCCAGCCTCCGATTGCGTGGTAATGCCCAGAAGGATGGCGGCCCTCGCCGCCCGAGCCAGCGCCTCGCGATGCGGCAGGAGGCCATCGAAAGTCACCTTCTCAACGCCGATGGCGTCGGCCGCAGCTTCAACAACCCAATCGGCAACGTGGCCCATCAGCCGCAGCCTGACTGCCTCGTTCAATTCAGGGAAGGCTGCGGTCAGGCCCGCGAGGGCGGCGAAGAACGGCCTCGGGTCGCGCCGCTCGTCGAGGGAGCCGGCATAGGCGATTTCGAAGAGTGCTGGACGTGGGCCGGGTTCCGGCAGATCGTCCGGATCGTAGCCATTGCGGGCTACGTGAAGCCGCGAGGCGATGCCAGGGAATGCCTCCTGCATCTCGGCCGCCGCGGCTTCGCTGACCACCACGACCGCGCTCGCCGCCGCCAGGCACCGCTTCTCAAGTCTCCGGTTTAGCCACCCAGCGGCGCCTCCACGCTCATAGAGCGGGTTGACCGTCCAGTTGTCGCGGTACTCGGCCACCCACGGCAGACCGCAACTCCGGACCAGGCGATTGCCAATTAGGTGTGTGGAGAATGGTGGGGCGGTCGTCAAGACGGCGTCGAACCCGTCAGCGATGGCTGTCGCTCGTCTGGCTGCAGGGATGGCCCACAGAATCGATGAGTCGGGGATAAGGACCGCTCGTGCAAGTCGGTTTTTGAGCTTGAGGCCGGGCTTGTGTGGAACGACGGCCCTTGTCGGCACCTCGTCCGCGAGGCTTCGAGCGCCGGTCGCCGGCGGAGCTACGCGGGATAGAAGGCGAGGTATACGGATAACCGGGATTCCCTCTATCTCGGCCGCCAGCTGTTCGTCCCGATCGACGACATGATCTGTCGGGACCGAAAGGATAGTGGGCTCCCAGCCGAACTCGGGCAGGTACTTGGCCAGCTTGGCAACTCGGATTGGATGGGGACCGATGGAGGGCGGAAGCTCGCGGGAGATGATCAGGACGCGATGTCGGTCGCTCATGCGGGCGGCGCCCCATCGGGTGGCAGATCCGGTCTTGGTGAGGAGAACGCGAAGTGCAGAGCCGCCCGAGCGCTGCGTGCCATTCGGAGGGAGTTCACCGGCCTGCTTCGCCGGTACGCCGCTGCCCTGAGCGACAGCCCGAGGGCAGCGGCGAGCGATGCCGCCCGGGCGCGCAAGGAGCCTCGATGAGCGACGAGGTAGCAGTGATAGGCCCCATACCAACGGAACGGCTGATCCGCCGATTGCGAGTGGCCCATGATGTGCTCGACGACGGCATCCGGGTCGTAGCCTATCGCCCATCCTCTCTCCCGAAGGCGGCGGCACAAGTCCACGTCTTCCATATACATGAAGATCCGTGGATCGAAGCCGCCGACCTCGTCGTACGCACTCTTTCGAACGAGCATGGCCGCTCCGCTGACCCAGTCGGGTCGGGTGCGAACCCCACCATCGGCCAAGTACACGGGTCTGAATGCTCGCCGTATCCCGGGGATCCTGCTCAGACCCAGGAAGTGTCCGATGCTGGAGCGCAGCGATGGCTCCGCGCCGGCGGAGGCGGCTAGCGATTCGCCGGTTGGATCGACTACGCGCGGAGCGACGACTGCCAGCGCCCGATCGGCATCCATGGCAGCCGCAAGGATGGCTGTCGCGCCGGGCTTCAAGCGAGCATCTGGATTCAGAAAGAACAGAGCTTCGGCCTGCGAACTTGCGGCACCGAGATTGCACCCGCTCCCGAAGCCACCGTTTCGCTCGCTAACGACGACCCGCGGCCGGACCGGATGTGCAGCGGCAACGTGGGCCGAGTCGTCGGGCGAATCGTTGTCTACGACGACCACCCTGGCACCAGCCGGACCGTTAACCTGGATCGAGTCGAGACAGCCGGTTAGCTCCCCGCTTGATCTGTAGGCCACGACCACGAATTCGAGCTGCATCGGCTGGAGGAGTCCTCAGGGGGCGGTCAAGCAGTACTGAGATGTTAGTCTAGGGCCGTGGGTGAGGTTGCCGTGCCGGGAATGTCCGTTGGGGTCGCGACAATGCGCGGCGCCTGCTCGGTTCAATCCGTCAAGGAAGCCGCCTGAGATGTGCGGCATTGGCGGCGCGATCGGCGTCAAAGACGCGAGCCTCCTCGACCGGTTTGCTGCCGCCGCTGTAGAGCGCCTTGCGCACCGAGGCCCGGACGACTCGGACATCGTCCGTCTCCCCGGCGGCGTGCTGGTTCATCGGCGGCTATCCATCCTTGATCCCACTCCGGCCGGCCACCAGCCCTTCGCGAGTTCCGACGGCCGATTCTTGCTGATCCACAACGGCGAGATATACAACTACCTGGAGCTGCGTCAGGAGCTGGCCGCCCTCGGCCATCGCTTCCGAACGGAGACCGACACCGAGGTCATCGTCGAGTCCTTCGCGGAGTGGGGCACCGGCGCCATCCCGCGCTTCAACGGTATCTGGGCTTTCGCATTGTGGGATGGGCACACAAGAACGCTGCTGCTGTCTCGGGACAGGCTGGGGGTCAAGCCACTGTACCTGGGCCGCCTTGGCGCCGGCTGGGCATTTGCCAGCGAAATCAAGGCCCTGCGGGGCTTCGTGGCGTCCTCAGGGCCGAACCTCTCGGCGATCCGCGACTACGCCGCCCTGGGTTGGCTCGATCACGCCGACGCAACCTTCTACGAGGGTATCGAGCCTCTCCCGCCCGCGACCAACCTGTTGCTCGGGGAGCAATCGCAGCGGCGGTGGCGGTACTGGTCAGTGCCGGCTCTCTCAGGCGACACGAACCCTGCGCCCGGTGCGAAAGACGAAGCATCGGTGGGCGCGTTTGCGTCGCTCTTTCGGGACGCTGTTGGATTGCAGCTCCGGTCGGATGTGCCACTTGGCAGCTGCCTCTCTGGTGGGATCGACTCGGCCGCAATTGTTGCCGTCTCGAGTCAGTTGGTGCGCCAGCGACTGGGCCCGCACGGGGCCGCGCCGCGAGTCGCCCTTACGGCATCGTTCCCGGGTTCGCCCGACGATGAGACCGAGCTGGCGACGCTTGTGGCACGGTCCGCCGGTGTGGAGCACCACCTCGTCAACCTGGCGCCATCTGACCTGATCGCTACGCTCGAGACGGTCCTGCGCGAGCAGGACGAGCCGTTCGCGTCGGCCTCTATCCTGGCTCAGCGTGCCGTGATGGAGGCTGCCAGAGCAAACGGGGTCAAGGTGATGCTCGATGGACAGGGCGCCGATGAGATGCTGGGCGGCTATCCGCACTACCGCTATTCGTGGCTCTTGGGACTGCTTACCCGACATCCATTGTCGGTGCCCGGGGCGCTGCGCGAATTGCGCGGCTACGAGATCCCGCCGGCGGTGGCGTTGCGGCAGTCCGTTCTAGACGGTTTTCGTCTCAGGTCGTCCCGAGCGCCGGTGGGGCGTGACGCTCGCCTTCCAGGCTGGGTAGGCCCACGCTTGCGGGGCGCGGCGCCACTGCAGCTGCGCGGCGGGGACCGCCCGTCGCCGTCCGGGACCCCACTCACGCGGATGCTTCATCGCGCTCTCACGTCCACGAGTCTGCCTGCGCTCCTCCGGTACGAGGATCGGAACAGCATGAGATTTGGCGTCGAGGCACGCGTGCCATACCTCGACCATCGGCTTGTCGAGGCTGCCCTCTTGCTACCGGACCGGCTCAAGATCCGGCACGGCGTCACGAAAGTCGCCCTCCGCGAAGCGATGGTCAATGTCGTGCCCGATGAAGTCCGGCTGCAGCGGCGCAAGATCGGATTCGCGGTTCCGCAGGTGGCCTGGTTCGAGTCTTCGATGCCTGCGGTGCGAGCCTATCTAAACGACTCGCAGGGCGTCTCGCTCGGCATCCTCGATCGAAAGGGCCTGGTTTCCCTCCTGGACGTGCCGCCGAGTCGCGACGGCGGCGTTGACCTGTGGCGGGCTCTGTCGATCGAGGCCTGGTTGCGCAATCTGGCGGCGTAAGCGACAGACACCGGTTGGGGTCGCGGGGATAGCTAGTCGGTCCGTACCCGCCGAGAGAGCACCTCGCGATACACGACCTCAAGCTGTCCGACGACAGCGTCTTTGCCGAACCGGTCCACGATGCTCTGGCGCGCTTTGTTGATGTCGACATCCGATTTGCCAGACGCCAGCCCCACGATGGCGTCCGCCAGGGCGGGCGCGTCGCCCACCGGAACGAGGGTACCGCAGTCCCGCCCAACGACCCACTGGGGCCCGCCGGACATGGTTGCAATGACCGGACAGCCGCAGGCCATTGCTTCGGCGATGACGACGCCGAATGTCTCGCGTTCGCTGGCGAGCAGGAACGCATCGCTCGTCCGCATCGCATCTCTGACGCCATCCCGATCGAGGGCGCCCAGGAATTGGATCCGGCCGGCCATTGTCGTCCTGCCCGCCTGCGCCTCAAGTGAAGCTCGCTCAGGGCCATCCCCGGCGATTCTCAGGGTCACCTGCCGAGGAATCCGCGATGCCGCCAGGGAGATGCCATCAATGACTCGGTCCATGCCCTTGCTCCGGGTCAATAAGCCCACGGACAGTGCCGTGAACTCCTCGGGCGACGCGTCCATCGAAGTCGCCGGTCCGGGCGAGAAGAAGTCAGTGTCGACCACGTTTCCTATCACCCGAACCTCAGTTTGGGGTCGGAACGCAACCACTTGATCGCTCAGGGCGGGGCTCACCGCCACTACCGCGTCCATTCCGGCCAGCGTGGCAGCCGTCCGCGAACGGTGGGCTTGGTCGGTCAGATGCATTGAGAACGGGCCGGAGTGTTCGGTTAGTACAACCGGAATTTTCGCGGTTCGTCCGATGCGCAATGCCGCATCCCCGCCTGGAAGGACTACGTGGGCATGGAGAAGATCGGGTTTACCGAAGACTCGGGCCGCCTCGTCGAAAGCACGTCTCGCTGCCCGCACATATGCGGCCTGGCGCAGCCGCCAGGACCACGGCAAAGGCGAGCCCGCCCGGATCCTCACCACGTCGAGGCCGCGGCGTTGCTCGATCCGAAGCCCAGAGCCGCGTCCAGACAATACCGTCTGCCGCCAGCTGCGCCGTTCTGGGGCAATTACCACCACTTCGTGGCGGCGGCGCAGGGCCAGCGCCTGCTCCTCGATGAACACCCCAAGCGCCGGCTCGGCTTGGCTCGGGTACCAGCTGGCCAGGATGAAGATGAGCACTCGCCTAAGGTCTCGCCGCTGCGTGCCGTAGCCGTCCGGCCAGGCGCCGCAATAGAGCCACGTCTGCAGCGGCAGGCATGAGCAGTCGAAGAGGCGAGATGTGGGTCATCCACGAGAAGATGCCCGCAGTCACCACGGCCGTGGTGAGGTACGAAGCGCTGCTGGCGATCGCCGCGCCTGACACGCCAATCCGGGGTATGAGAGTCAAATCCAGCATCAGGGTTACGACGAGGGCCATGGAAGAAACAATCATGTTGATGGACGGCCGTCCGCTCCCGGCAATATGCGATGCGAGCACAACGGCGAGAGAGAAGCCGGTAATGCCAGGAAGGAGCAACAGGAATGGCTGCAAGGACTCACGGAACTTCTCGCCGTATATCACAGGAATGAAGAATTGGCCGCACAGTCCCAGGAAGACGGCGCCGGCCGTGGTCACATACAAGGTGAGACGAGCAACTTGGGCCGATCTGACCGCTGCAGTCTCACGCGTCGCATCCACCTCAGACGCCACCCTAGGTAAGAGGACGCTGGCGGCGGATTGCGAGACCAGCCACAGTAGTTGGGCGACCGATACCGCCAATGCGTACAGGCCGACAGCTCTCAGTCCGACCATTGCGTTCACCAGGAACAGATCAAGCCGGTAGTTGAGGAATTGGACAACGTTGCCCGTGTAGGAGGGCAGCGAGAACGACATCACGACTCGCAAGCCGGCGCGACCAGAGCGTTCACGCAAGTCGTTCTTGAGCAGCCAACCGAAGCGAGCCGATGTCACCAGCATCCCCAGGGCCAAACACCAAAGGAAGGCCAGCGTGAGGTATCGGGAGCCCAAGACGAGGCTCGACACCGTCATGAAGACCATGAGTACCGGCACGATCAGTCGGCCGGCAAGGTCGCCGTTGTTGGCGGCGATAATCCGCTGCTCCCCAAAGAGGATGCTGCGCAGGCTGGCCACTACGCTCGTTCCCGAAACGAGGATCGCCAGCGGAACGATGACCCAAAAGCCAAGGCTGGCCGGGACCAGAGTGTCGCCCAATCCAGTGTTGTGAAGGGAAAGGATCAGGGCCGCCGTAACGACGCCCTGTGCCGCTGACCAGGCAAGCAGCCACTTGGCTAGGGCCCCTGGGTCTGCCCGACGTCGGGCAACGGCGTAAGTGGCACCGACTGGCAGCGACAACCCAAGGACCAGAGAGAACAAACCTGCCGTGGCCACGATGAGGTCGTAGCCGCCCTTGGTAGCTGGGTCGCCGAGGGCCCGGGCGATCAGAACGCTTTGACCGAAGCCTAACGTGACCGACAACAGACTCACTGCCAAGGTGTGTAGCCCGGTCCGCCACAGGCTTGGGGTCGGCGCCGGGGACATCAGACAGGGCGCCGGACTACGAAAACGAGGCAAAAGCCACGTCTCCGGCAACGGGCGACGAAGCGGGTCAGCATGGGACCGGCCGAGTACCTCACGATTCTCGACTTCTCCGATTGATCTCCCAAGTGTGTCCCCGTAAACCTCGGATGAAGGTCCGCAACTTTCCAGCCGGTCTTGGCCGCAACCATGTCGCCTCGGTGCGGCTCCGGTACCCCTTGGCGCATCGTCATGAAACGGTCCGCATGCTGAAGATCGTAAGCTACTTACCGCGTTCGCGACAGCGCGGCAGGATGCTCCCCTTCGAACACTGGGACCACGCGCAGTATGCCAACTCTAGGGCACCGTCGCATAATCACCCGTCTCCACCTGAGTCGCCCTCGGTCGGCTGACCAAGGTACACTCCCTCACTGCAGTCTTTGCCGCTACGAGGAAGGAACCGGATGGCTCGACCGTGCCCCCAATGCGAGTCGCCGCTGGAAGATTTATCGATCTGTCGCCAGTGCGGATGGGCTGACGGGAATTCGCCGACTGTCATCTCGTCGCCGGAGAACAGGGCTCAACCACAGGGAGTGGCGGCGCCGTACATGCCCGACAGCTACTGGCAGAGCATGCACCAGATCGGTGGCCTGGCAGGCGTCGCGAGCCCCCACCTCCCCGAGACACTTAATAGGTGGTTCTACAAGAACTGGGCGGGCAGCTTGGGCCGGTTCGTCACCAAGCGCGGCCTTACACCTCGGACTGTGTTCGATGTAGGAGCAGGGACCGGGTTCTGGCTCGATTGGTGGTTGCGACATGGGGCAGAGGAGGTTGCCGGCTGCGACTTGGTGCCCCTCGCCGTCGAACGGCTGCAGCCGCGGTTCGGGTCGCGTGTCACCCTCGTCGACGTGTCGTCGCAGCCGATCACCGGCGTCTATGAACTCGTGTCGGTGATGAACGTGCTCCTCCACATTACGGACGGTCCCGCTTTCAAGCGGGCACTCGAGAACGTTGCTGCTGCCGTCGCGCCGGGTGGGTATCTCCTGCTAATGGAGCCGCTGGTCACCGGGCCGTCGGGTGGTTCGCTCGTGGCAGCTGCCGACGCAAACTCGCTCGCACGCCCAGCCGACGCATACATAGCGCCGCTGTGCGCGTCAGGTCTCGAGCTGGTCGTTCTCAAGGCATCCACCGCGATCGGCAGCGACCCGATCGAGAAGGGACGGCGCAGCTATCGCGCCTGGCGGGCGTTTTGGAACATCATGCGACGCGGGACTCGCAAGTTCCCTCAGCTCGCCTCCGCCGTTGGATGGCTGATCTGCGCCATGGACCCCGTTCTCCTGCGGCTGGGTGCCGCACCGAGTGAGAAGTTCGCCCTGTTCCGCCGCCCATGACTCCAACGGAAGCCTGGCGTTCTTGGGCGCGGTGCTCTTCGTTCTGAAGAGTGCTGGCCCTGTGCCGCGGGCCTTGCGACCATCGCCTCTACGGAGCGAAGTAGCCCGTCACGTCGAAGATCACCTGAGTAGCGGGACCGGAAGTCGGGGCGACAAAGGTGACCGAGAGGGTCCCGCTGGGGCTGAGTGCCACGTCGACCCCGTTGGCCCGGTCATCGCCGACCGGGAAGTTCAGAGAGGAGGACGTGGGGTAGTCCATTGCAACCGGACCTATGTACAGATACCCGAGACTTGTCTGACTCGTAACCGTGAGGTTGCCGGTCACTGCCGACGCATTGCCGGGGACTCCACTCGAGCCGACGAAACCGAAGGTTCGAGCGCCGTGTGAGCCAAAGGCTCCCGAGAGACCGCCGGTACCGGTGCGAGTGTCCAGGACACGCGACGGAGTGACGGGATGGTAGTTGGCCCCACTGGAATCGGGGGTGAAGTAGCCGGTAACGTCAAAGATGACGTGGGTTGTCTGGCCTGAGCTCTGACCGACGTATGTGACCCAAAGTGAGCCTCCGGTTCCGAGGGCCACTGTGACCCCATTGGCGCGATCGTCGCCGATTGGGAAGTTGAGGGTGGAACTGGTCGGGTCATTTGCGGCGCTTGGGCCGATGTACAGATATCCGGGGGAAGTCTGGGCTGTAACCGTCAGGTTGCCGGTCACAGAAGTCGCATTTGCGGGCACGCCGCCAGTCCCTCCGAGGACCGTGAATTGTCGGGCCACATGCGAGCTAAACGGGCCCGGGAGCCCGCCCGTTCCGTTGCGCGTGTCGAGAACCCGAGACGGATTGAGGGCGTGGTATGTGGCCCCACTCGTGTTGGGGAGGAAATAGCCGGTGACATCGAAGATGAGGTGTGTTGAGCGACCTGGCAACCCGATGAAGACCGCACTCAATCCGCCGCCGGCATCGAGCGGCACCGTGACGCCGTTGGCCCGGTTGTCACCGGACGGGAAGTTGAGGGTGGACGATCTTGGCGTTGACGTCGGATCTGGTCCCAAGTAAACGTACCCGAGTGAGTTCGAGCCCGTCACAGTGAGGTTGCCGGTGACAGCTACGGCCGACGACGGGACGACTGTTCCCAGGTTTCCGCCCAGGCTTCCCGTGACGTTGAAGGTTCGAGGGAAGCTAGAGACGAGTGCCCCACTCAGGCCCACGCCGAAGCGTGTGTCGAGGATTCTCGTGGGCGTCAGACCAACGAACGTGCTGGCCGGGTAGATGGGATTGCTGCAGGTTGGCATGTTGCCGGCATCGAGGGCCCTGGCCTCGCATTGGAAGCCGCCGAACGCGGGTTTAGCCGATAGGTCGAAGTTGAGAAGACCCCAGTTCTGATACGGGTCCGCGGCGTTCGTGCCCCGATTCGTCATCTCGAACCAGTCAATACCCGTTACGCCGGCCTGAGCCGCCATCTCGTAGGCGCGCATCAGATACTGGCGTTGGTCGGTCGTAGTAGTGGCGCCGCTGCTGCTCCAACCGAACTCGGTGATCCAGATCGGCTTAGCTCCATAGGAGGCAGCAGTAGCCTGGGCTTCCGCGATCCAATTCGCAAAATAGGGGCTACCGTCTGGCGCGCCTGACACGAAGGTGTGGATCGCGAGAACGTCAAAGGATCCCCACCCGCCGTTGTCCTTGATGCCCTTGAGAAAGCCGGCGTCAGGTCCGGTCGAGAGGCCACCAAGCACGACAGTGGCGGTCGGGTCCTCGGCCTTGATGGCTGCATAGGTCGCCTTCAACAGCTGGGTATACCTGGCCGCATCGGGACCGGGCATCCACCCCCCGGGTGTGTTCTCTTCGTTCCAGATTTCCCAGGCGTGAACCCGGTCCTTGTAGCGGTGGACTGTTGCGACCGCGTAGTCCACATAGTTCTGGATGTTCGTCGGAGGGTAGTAGACAGCCGACGATGAAGGCGTACCCGGGGGAGCGGCGTTGTCCCAAGGCGATCCATAGGCGAGTTTGCCGAGGATCTCCATGCCGTGAGCCCTCTCCAGTTCGACCGCTTGATCGAATTTGGGCCAGTCGTAGACACCCTTAGCCGGCTCGACCCGTTTCCATTCGAACTCCTCGCGTGCCATTCCGACGTAGCCGGCTTCCATCTGCGCGACTTGGGCGGCTGCGCCGGCTCGGCTCTGGGTGTCGAGTTCGCTGATGAAGGAGTTGACCCCGCGTTGGGCGGAGTTGAGCCCAGGAAGTCTTGCGGTCAGCCCCGCGAAGTAGGGCCATTGCACATATTGGGTGGAGGAGCCTCGGGTCACGGAGAGCAGCGCCCGGACCGACCCCGCCATGACAGCGTTGGAATCGCTTCTGCCGTTCCATGTCGTCGACCACGGGCTTCCGCCGGCTGAGGTCCCAGAGTAGGTTCGGGTGAGTCCGGCCCCGTCGACGAGGCGCAGATTGAAGGTGCCCGAGTCCGTGAGCGCGAGTGTGACGCCGGTCGATTGGGCGTTGGACGGCGAGAAGACGGGCGTAGTGGCGCTTAAGGCTGCCGGATCGTAGTAGTAGACAAGATGGTCCAGCCATATCGTCCCCACCGCTGGTTGGCTGCCATTTCGCCAGATCAGGAACTGGGAAAACGATCCTGATCTGGCGAAATGGCAGCCAACCAGCGGTGGGGACGATATGGCTGGACCATCTTGTCTACTACTACGATCCGGCAGCCTTAAGCGCCAC
>JANYJI010000232.1 GCA_025358525.1 Chloroflexota bacterium
CAACTTCAATGCGGGCGAGATCAAGGCCAACGGGCTGACGGTCGCCCTGAGCGCCGCTGGCGCACTGAGCGCGACCTACATGTCCACGTCTGGCAACACGACCGATCTGGTGTTCGACGTCACCGGCTACTACACACCCGACACGAGCGGCGCCCGCTACCATCCCGTTGACCCAGTGCGGCTGCTCGATACCCGGTTCGGCAATGGCCTAAGCGGCAGGCTCGTCGCCAACACGCCGCGTATCTTCCAGGTCACGGGCCGTGGTGGCATCCCTGCCGGCGCCACCGCCGTCACGGGCAATGTGACGGCGGTCAACCCGACTTCCGCCTGGGCCGTGTACGTCGGGCCGGTTCCCACGCCCAGCCCCACGACCTCCACAATTAGCTTCAACTCCGGCGAGACCAAGGCAAACAACGTGACCGTCCTCTTGGGCGCCGGTGGCGCCCTGAGCGTGACCTACATGTCCACGACGGGCAACACGACCGATCTGGTGTTCGACGTAACCGGCTACTACACCACGGACGGTAGCGGTTCCAGGTTCGTGCCTTTGATTCCGGCGCGCCTGCTCGACAGCCGCTCAGGCAACGGGCTGACCGGCACCTTCGTTGCGAATGCCCCCCGGACCTTCCAGGTCACGGGCCTTGGTGGCGTCCCCGGCGCTCCTGCGGCCGCCACCGCCGTGACCGGCAACGTCACCGTGGTCAACGCGACCTTCGCCTGGGCAGTCTTCGTCGGACCAGTCGCAACAGCAAGCCCGATAACCTCGACGGTCAACTTCACCAAGGGTGACATTGCAGGCAACGGCCTGACCGTCAAGGTCGGTTTGGGTGGCACCCTGAGCGTGACCTACATGTCCACGTCTGGCAACACGACCGATCTCGTCTTCGATGTGACTGGCTACTTCGTCCCTTAGTGAGGGGCGTCGGGCCAACGTTGCGTCCAGGCCGGACGGCTCCGGCATCGGACTCCTTCCTGGGCTCAGCCCTCATACTCAGGCGGATCAAGCGCGGCCACGTCATGGCGTTCGTAAGTCGCTGCGCCCAGCCGGCCGAACCGGATCCACATACAGGGAGCTGAGACTCAAGATGCAACAATTTCGCCGCGTCTCCGTCATCGGCGCCGGCTATGTCGGCTTGGCCACCGCTGTTGGCTTGGCTGCCCGAGGCCATGATGTCGATCTGGTCGAAACGCGCACCGATCGCCTCGAGATGCTCCGTGCCGGCTCCCTGCCCATTCACGAGCCGGGCATGGCGGCCGCGTATGCCGACACGCAGACGAAGAGCCGCATCCATCCGATGGCCTCGCCGGCGCCAGGCAGCGACCTACTGCTCGTGTGCGTCGGCACGCCGATCGACGAAGAAGGCCGCAGCGACCTGCGCCAGGTTGAAGGCGCTCTACGCTCTGTCGCAGATCTGGCGGCATCTGGCACGCCGGTCGTCATAAAAAGCACCCTACCCGCGGGCAGCGGCGAGACTATCGTGATGTGGCTGCGAGGGGACAGTTCGCGCGTATTCGCCAACCCTGAGTTCCTCCGGCAAGGCCATGCGATCGAGGACTTCCTAAAGCCGACCAGAGTCGTCATTGGGGCCTTCCCCGATGCCGATCCGGACGCGCTCGCGCTGGTCGAGGAGGTCCTGCACTTCACGGACTGTCAACTCCTGGTCGTCGGAATGGCCGAGGCGGACCTGATCAAGAACGGGGCGAATGCTTTCCTGGCCCTGAAGCTCTCCTTTACCAATGAGCTGTCCGTCCTATGCGAAGCCTTGAATGCCGACGTAATGAAGGTGGTCGAAGGGATCGGTCTCGACGAGCGGATCGGAAGCCAGTTCATGCAGCCCAGCTTCGGGTTTGGGGGCAGCTGCCTGCCCAAGGACCTGTGCGCCCTGACCAATGTGGGCAAGAGCTTTGGTCTCGCGATGCACGTCACGGCTGCGGCATCTGAGGCCAACGCCGACCATCAGCAGCACTTTGCGGACCGGATTGTCGGCCTCATGCCCCCTCACTCCAGGCGCGTGGCCATCCTGGGGCTGGCATTCAAGGCAGGAACGGACGACGTTCGGTCCTCCCCAGCCCTCCGTGTGGCCAAGATCCTGATCGCGCGCGGCCTCGAGGTGGTCGGCTTCGACCCGCACGCCGCGGCCGATGCGAATCGTGAGGTGCCTGGGCTGAGTCTCGCGAATTCGGCCCAGTCCGCCATTGCCGGTGCCGGGGTAGTGGCGATAGGGACCGAATGGCCGGAGTTCCGCGACCTCGACTGGGCTTCTCTGGCGAAGACCATGGCCGCTCCGATAATCATCGACGGCAGGCGCCTACTCGACGGCGAGCGGATGAGGGCCCTCGGCTACCACTTCGAGACAATCGGGGCGCCCATTCCCCGCAACTAGAAGTCGGGCACCGCATTCGGCTGCCCAGACACGCGCGGGCCGCGTCTAGGCATCGCCGGGCGGACGCTGGATCCATCCTCGGAGCGGAGTTACGCGCAAGACCCTGGACAGAGGTCTCAGGGCCCTGGAGCGGATGCCAAACCGCTGGTAAAAGCAGGCCAAAGTGGCCAGCGTGCCGTTCAACTTCTCCGTGAACGAGAGAGACGACTCCCTGACGGCTCGGACGTGCAGGTCGCGACATGCCCGGTAGAGGAGACTCGCCGGCATTGCGGCGCGATCGCTAGCCTTCGACGGGTTCAGATCGGCCAGCCGGCGCTGACGATCCTCATCGGCCGTCTCCGGTGGGCGGTTCTGGCGGCGCAGATACAGGTGGCCTCCAACCCGCAGGATCGGCCCCCGCAGGACGAGCTGTGCTAGTACGACGTGGTCCGCGCCGAAGACGTCGGCGAAGCCTCCGGTGGCGTCAAGAGCCTCGCGCCGAGCCACCCCGTAAATCATGTTGCAGTTCTCCAGCCGCCAGATCAAACGTTTGTAGCGGTCTAGAGCCGACGGTTGACCGAGGTCTATCTGGTCGTCCATCTCCTCGATGGCGGTCCCGTCCTCGTCGATCAACAGGCTCTCCGGGTAAGCCAGCACGGCCGCTGGATTGCCCTCCAGCGCAGCGACGCACCGAGAGACCAGGCCCGCTCCCCATAGGTCGTGGTCGGCCGCCCACATGAAGTAGGTGCCTTGAGCCAGGCCGAGCACGCGGTTGAAGTTGGCCGCGGCGCCCGCGTTGGTTTCCTGGCGAACGTACCGGATGCGGTCGAACTGCTGGGCGTACGACCGGGCGATGGCTTCTGTCTCATCGGTCGAGCAGTTGTCGCTGATGACCAGTTCCCAGTTCGGGTAGTCCTGGTTGAGCAGCGAATCTAGCGACTGCGCCAGGTACCGCGCACCGTTGTAAGTGGGCATCCCGATCGTTACGAGTGGCGCGCGCTGGTCCAACCATGACCTCCACTGGGACCCGACCGATCCGCTACTCGGAGGTTCCTGATCGGGCATAATTGGCCGCATGAGAGTTGTCATCCTCGCTGGAGGACAGGGTACACGTCTGGCTGAGGAGACGGAATCGCGCCCCAAGCCGATGGTCGACATTGGCGGCCGGCCCATTCTCTGGCACATCATGAAGCACTATGCGAAGTACGGATTCAAGGAATTCGTGATCGCGTTGGGCTACAGGGCCGACGACGTCAAGCGGTTCTTCGTGGACTACCTCTCGCTCAACGGCGACATGACCGTCGAACTCGGCAATCGGGCAGTGCAGCGCCACGAGCCGGAGCGAGACGCCTGGACCGTTCACCTCGTCGACACGGGTCTGGACGCCAATACCGGCGGCCGCGTGGGGCGGCTCCGGACCTTGCTCGCGGATGGCCCCTTCCTGCTGACCTACGGCGACGGCGTCTCCGACGTCGACCTCCAGAGTCTCGTCGAATGCCACCGATCCTCCGGCAAGCTCGTCACCGTCACGGCAGTCAGGCCCCCGTCACGGTTCGGCGGGTTGAGCTTCGACGCGGACGGCTCGGTGCGCTTCATCGAGAAGCCTCAGATCGGCGAGGGTTGGATAAACGGCGGGTTTATGGTCCTCGAGCCCCAGGCCCTCGACTACATCTCAGGGGACGAGACGAGCCTGGAAGCCGACGTTCTCGAGAGGATCTCCAACGAAGGCAAGCTTGGAGCCTACCGGCACGAAGGCTTCTGGCAGCCGATGGACACGCTCCGCGATGTCCGCTACCTGCGGGCACTCTGGGCCGCACAGGCGGCGCCGTGGGCGACATGGCGGTAGGCGCCAACAGCGGCAGCCCCTGGTCCGGTCGGACGGTTCTCATTACGGGGGCGGCGGGCCTGCTGGGGGGCTGGATCGCGCGCGACCTCTTGGGATCCGGGGCATCGGTTCTGGGACTGGACAACGCCTGGGACGGCCCGCGCGCCACGATCCCCCCTCAGGGCGTTGAGCGTATCGACGGCGATATTCGGAACACGCCACTGCTGCGTGATCTGCTGAGCGGCCGCCACGTCGACACCGTCATCCACCTCGCAGCGCAGACGCTCGTCGGGCCAGCCATCGAAGACCCGGTCGACACCTTCAGCAACAACATTGAGGGCAGCTGGAGCGTGCTGGAGGCCTGCCGAAGCATGAGCGTGCGGCGGATCGTCGTCGCCTCGTCAGACAAGGCTTACGGCGATGCCTCGGGCCGGCCCTACCGAGAGGAGATGCCGCTCCGACCTCATCACCCCTACGATACGTCCAAGGCCGTCACCGACCTCCTGGCTCAGACGTATGCCTACACCTACGGGCTGCCCGTCGCGATTACGAGGTGCGGCAACCTGTACGGTGGCGGCGACTTGAACTGGAGTCGGATCATCCCCGGCACGATCCGCTCCGTCCTCCAGGGCGACGCCCCGGTCATCCGCTCGGACGGGACCTTTGTGCGGGACTACCTGTACGTGCGAGACGCCGCCGCCGGGGTCCTGGCGCTGGCAGATGCCGTGGGCGACAGACCTGAGATCGCCGGCACAGCCTTCAATTTTGCTGCCGGCGTGCGCCTGCCCGTGATCGACCTCGTGCGCCGGATCCTTACCCTCATGGGCTCCCAATTCGAGCCGGTTGTCCTGGGTCAACCCCTCAAGGAGATTCAAGATCAGCGTGTTTCGGCGGCTCGGGCGCGGCGCCTCCTGGGCTGGCGACCGCGGGCGACCGTCGAGTCAGGCCTGCGTGAGACCATCGACTGGTATCGCTCCTATCTGAAGCCTGGCGCATGAACCAGGCCGCGTGCCGCGGTTGCGGAAGGTCCGGCTTGGAGGTTGTGCTGGACCTTGGGGAGATGCCGCTCGCCAATGCCATTCTCACGGAGGCGGATCTCGCCCGCCCTGAGCCACGCTACCCGTTGGCGCTGGCCTACTGCCCCGCCTGCTGGCTGGTCCAGATAACCGAGACGGTCGCGCCGGACCTCCTTTTTCGGGAGTACACCTACTTCTCCTCAGTCTCCGATGCGTTCGTCGAGCACTCTCGCAGAATCGCCGAACGGCTGATCGGTCAGCGGGGCCTTGGTTCGGACAGCCTGGTCGTCGAGCTGGCCAGCAACGACGGCTATCTTCTGCAGCACTACGCCCGGGCCGGCGTGCCGGTCCTGGGCATAGACCCCGCCCGAAATGTCGCCGAAGTGGCCACCGCTCGCGGCGTGCCCACCCTGGCCGAGTTCTTCACGCGCGACCTGGCTGACGAGCTGGCCAGGAGCGGACGGGTGGCGGATGTCGTCCACGCCAACAACGTCATCGCCCACGTGCCCGATCTCAACGGCTTTGTGGCCGGCATGGCCCGCATTCTCAAACCAGCCGGCGTCGCCGTCATCGAGACGCCCTATCTACGCGAGCTGGTCGAGCGGCTCGAGTTCGACACGATCTACCACGAGCACATCTTCTATCACTCGCTCACGGCGCTGTCGCGTGTCTTCGAGCGAAACGGACTCAGCATCGTCGACGTCGAGCGCCTCGCCGTTCACGGGGGCTCGTTGCGCGTCTTCGCCATGCACTCCGGCGCCGAGGACCCAGGAGAAGCCGTTGGCGAGCTTCTCGCCGAAGAAACAGCCGTGGGCCTCTGCAGCCCCGAGTATTACGCCACCTTTGCCGGTCGGGTGGAAGCTCTCGGGCGGGAGCTTAGAAGCATGCTGGTCAGTCTGCGATCGCAGGGCCACACGGTCGCCGCGTATGGGGCTGCAGCAAAAGGCGCCGTGCTCCTGAATGCGTTCAATATCGGCCCGGACCTGATCTCCTTCGTTGCCGATCGGAGCCCTCACAAGCAAGGTCACCTGATGCCGGGTGTGCATATCCCGATCGTTGGCCCCGATCAACTGGTGGCTCGAAAGCCGGAGGAGTGTCTTCTTCTCACCTGGAACTTCGCCGACGAGATCCTTGCCCAACAAGCCGAGTACCGGCGCCTCGGCGGCAGGTTCATCATTCCGGTTCCCAAGCTGACGCTGGTGTGACGATGATCGATGGCGTGCTCGTGGTTCCCCTCAAGCGCATCCCGGACGAGCGCGGGACGGTCCTGCACATGCTCAAGCGAACGGACCCTCATTTCATCGAGTTCGGCGAGATTTACTTCTCAACGATCTATCCAGGCGTCGTAAAGGGCTGGCATAAGCACGCCGAGATGACCCTCAACTACGCTTGCATCCACGGCCGCATCAAGCTTGTCCTATTCGACGACCGAGCAGGGTCGACCACCAAGGGCGAGCTCATGGAGATCTTCCTGGGCCCCGATAACCACAGCCTCGTGCAGATCCCGCCGGGCATCTGGAACGGTTTCAAGGGCCTGGGCAGCGACATGGCGATCGTCGCAAACTGCTGCACACATCCTCACGACCCTAGCCGCTCGCTCCGCCTCGACCCCTTCGACAACGACATCCCCTATGACTGGGAGATCCGTCAGCACTGATGCGAATCCTGCTGACCGGGGCGACCGGCTTCGTCGGGTCGCACGTCGCCCGAGCGCTGATTGCCCGCGGCATCGAAGTGCACGGCATGACACTCCCGGGCGCGCCCCGGTACCGCCTGGCCGAGGTCGCGTCCCAAATGGAAATCCGCGAGGGAGACCTGGTCGACGGGACCTGGGTTCGCGATGCGGTTCGGTCGATCGCCCCTGAGGCGACCATCCACCTTGCCTGGTACGCCAAGCCGCGCTCGTACCTTCGAGCGGTGCCCGAGAATCTTGCCTCACTTCGGGGCGGGATGAATCTCCTCGAGGCGCTGGCCGATGGCGGCACGTGCCGCCGCGTCGTGCTGGCCGGAACGTGTCTCGAGAATCTCGCCACTCCCGAGCCGACGATCTACGCCGCGGCAAAGGCAGCCCAGCACGCCCTCGCCGGCGGCTTCACCGAGCGCTCGATTACCGCGGCCTGCGCTCACATTCACTACTTGTACGGGCCCTGGGAAGACGAGCAGCGGGTAATCCCATCAGTCACTCGATCGTTGCTTCGCGGAGAGCCGATCGACGTGACGGACGGGCTGCAATCACGTGACTATCTGCACGTGGCCGATGTCGCCGATGCGCTGTGTCGGGTCGCCGAAAGCGACCTGGTAGGTCGCGTAGACATCTGCACCGGCGCCCCCGTCAAACTCCGGGACGTCTTCGAGGAGATCGGCCGGGCGACCGGCAGGCCGGATTTACTCGGCATCGGAGCCCTGCCAGGCTCCGAGTCGACGGGCTGGCCCGCCACGGGCGATCCAACGGCGCTGCTGACCACGGGCTGGCAGCCCCGCTATAGCTTGCAGCGAGGAATTGAACAAACCACCGCCTGGTGGTCCACTCATGAGAGGAGCGGCCAGTGAAGGAACCGACGGAAGCCAGCCAGCCCAACAGGTTGATCAAGGTAACTACGGCGGAAGGCGAGCGGGAAATCGACATCTACTCGCCCGAGGGCTTCGCCGTCGTGGCCAACCTATGGACGCGTTCGAACTGGCAGCAGAAGCTCTCGTATGAGGTCACCTGGCTCGGGATTTCGATCATTCAGCTGCCCGAAGACATCTTGATGGTCCAGGAGCTGATCTGGAAGAACCGCCCGGATGTCATCGTCGAGAGCGGCGTGGCTCATGGCGGCGCGCTCATCCTCTACGCTTCCCTGCTCGAGCTCCTGGGTAGAGGCCGGGTCATCGGCGTCGACATCGAGATTCGCAAGTACAACCGTCTGGCCATCGAAAGCCATCCGGCGAGCCGCCGCATCGGTCTCATCGAGGGCAGCTCGACCGACAAGTCGACATTGGACGCGGTCCGGGCCCGCATCCAGCCCGGCGAGAGCGTGATGGTCATGCTCGACTCCAACCACACCCGCGATCATGTCCGAGCCGAGCTCGAGCTCTACGCGCCGCTGGTTGGCCCAGGCGGATACATCGTCGTATTCGACGAGGTGATGCCAATGGTCGCCGACGCCCCGAATGGCAAGCCCTCCTGGGACCTCGACAATCCTCTCGAGGCCGTGCGCGACTTCCTGACGACCCATTCGGACTTTGAGGTGGACCGTAGTTACGA
>JANYJI010000245.1 GCA_025358525.1 Chloroflexota bacterium
TTCGATCGCCAGATGGCGCAGCTTCAGCATATCGAGCGCCGTGTCCACGGTGTAGGCACGGGTGTGCGACGGCACCATGATCCCGGCGCGAATCGTTGTCTCGACGAGATCCGGACCCGACGACGAACTGGAGCCAGCACAAGCCGAAACGACCATGACCGCGGCAAGGAGGAGAGCGATCGATCTGACCCCATCTCGCCTTCCGGCCTTGCGGATGAACTGAGACGCGATGTAGCCCATCACTTTCCGCTAGGTGATGGGCTCGGAACGCGATCAACCCCCCCGGTCCGTCGCGCACTCGGATCCGGCACGAAGTTGCCTTGCCACTGCGTCAGGTTGGAGACAAGCCACGCCCCGCCCACGCGTTCCAGGTTGGCCGCGAACGTCATCGACAACGTTCCTCCCCAACTCGACAGGCTGACTCCACTCCCTCGCTCATTGACCAAGAAAACGTCGTACGAGCCCGTGACCGAGAGCACGGGGAAGGAGGCCATGTCCACCTGCGACTTGAAGCTACTTAACGTGACGGCTGTTGACCGAAGGTTCGGAGCCCCGGCGATTTCGTCGGCCCAAGCGAGCATGGCCGTCAGTCGCTGGTGAAGCTGGTCCCCGGTGTAGTAGCCCTCATATGCATCGACGATCCGCTTGCGCAATGCCTGGCGTTGAACATCGGAGAGACCGCCGGCTACGTATCCGGACGGGAGAACCGACTGGCGGTAGTCCAGATCAATCGCCTGACTGACTCGCCCTGCGACAACGACGGGGTCCGGCGTCTGTGGGGACACCGTAGTTGTGCTGGAGGCGCATCCTGCGGTCAGAGCAAGGCAAGCAATAAGGCCGCACGACAAACGTCGAAATGCAACATTGGAGATGCCGAGGCTCACGCTACGGCAGGACTGGAATAGAGTCCGACCCGTTGGAGAAAGACTTCGTCGCGGCCGGAATCTTGTCAAGGCCAGAAAACGCGGATTGATCCACCTGAACGTCGACTTCGCTTGATGTCAGACCTTGGACCATCCAAGAACCGCTGACCCTCACGAGGTTGGCCGTGAACGAATACGTACCGCGGCCTCCCCACGTGGCGATGTTGCCTGCATCGTCAAGAACTTCAGCGTGTTTGAAATGGAGGGTGTAGGTGCCCGTGGCTGTCGCGGAATCTCCCTGGATGACCACCGTATCCACGCTGAACTTCTCGGTGTTCATGATCTGGTCGTATACAGCGCCCTTGCCGTGTACGACCTTGTCGAGCCACGCGAGATGAGCAGCAAGCCTATCCGTCTTGAGTTGGCCGGCGAAGTGGTTGCCATTGTACGTGGTGATCTGGGATCTAAGCGTTGCTTGCTGGGCTGCGTTGAGACGACCAGGAGCTGCGCCCGAAGGCAGTGTGTAGGAGTCTAGATCTGCCTTGATCCCGTCTTTGACCGAAGCTCGGATGTTCTGCTCATCGGATCCCGCAGCCTGGGGACTCGATAGGCTTGAAACGAATGCGAACGCAACGATTGCGATCAGCGCCACGGACGCGAGTCGGAAGAACTTCATTGCTGTCATGTCGAAAACCTCTACCGGTTCGCGGGGTCGATGTGAACCTGCCAGATGACCGTGTTCTGGGGCTGGGCGATCCAGTAAACGCCGTTCCAGAAGTCGTGATAGCGATCGATTGAGTTCTGGTCAGCGTAATCCCCAGGAGCATTTACAGAGGGACCCCGGCCGGCGATTTGGTAGGGTGTGAATGAGGTCGAGTTCCAGCCCGCCTCGACCCGCACATGGTCAACGAACCGCATGCCGAGGACAGTCCCGTACGAAAAAAAGAGCATGTCGCCCCTCGACAGAGCGTTGTACGTCTGGCTAACCGTGACGCCACTGGTCGTCGCAACCCGCGTACCGCCTCCCGGGCCCGTACTACCTTGGTCATGGTCATAGTTGATCAAGAAGTCGTAGAACTCGGGTGCGCCCGCGAAGCTGTGGGTCCGGTCCGAAGCGCTGCGATAGAACCAGCTTGCGGGTTCGCCGAACATGATGGGGCCAACCCAGTACTCGCGGTTGACCCACGAATAGCCCCCGGCGTGAAGCGCCCTTGAGGCGAACGCCGTGCAATTGTTGTCGGGGACGCAGAGATACCCATCACTTGAGTAACTCTGGCCCGCGCAGTCGTTCCAGTGGGTGTCCGCGTACGTGGCGGTTGCAGCGCCGCTCCACGCAGCCGCGGGTTGGGGGTTCGACAAAGGACTGAGCATGACCACTTGGGTCAGGACAGCGGCCGCAGCGAGCAAGAGTAATCGTCGACTAGGCTTCAAGACCCCCCCCTTATGTGCTGTATCCTTGCCGACCGATCAGGTCAACTGCGGCGCGATCATACCAGATGTCCACGTGCTCACGAGGAGATGTATGAACCAATCGCTTAGGAAACGGCTCGGGGTGGGCCGCGCTGCCATATTCATCGGTGCGCTCCTCTTCTGCCTCGGTCTACTGGCTGGAGAAGTCGCGCCCAAGGTGCTAATCCCGAATCGACCGACCGTTCTTGTCACGAACAATTCCGGCAGAGTCCTGGTAATTCAGGCTTTCAACGACAGGTCACAGGCGTCATACCTCGCTCCCATCCAGCAGACTACGGAAGTGCCACCAAGTACGGTAAGCGTCGATGTGCTCGACCCAAGCGGGTGCGCTTTTGTCGCGGGAGGAAACGCCGGGGGTGCTTCGGTATTCGAAGTAGTCGTGTTCCAGCAGACCTGGCGAGCCATCATCGATCCAGGTCCTCTGGACGGCGGAAATCGCCGTGTGGCGGCCAGCGGCACAGATCTGTGCCCCCCGGTTCGACCCATAGGCCAGTAGTGGCTTCGTCGCGCATTCACTGTAGCTGCTGGACTATCGAGCCAGGCTGATTCTAGGCCACGGCGAGGTCAGCGTCCTTGTCCTCATCCTCAGCGTCCGGCCAGCGTCCGGCCAGCGTCCGGCCAGCGTCCGGCCGAAGGGCGGCGCGGGCCGGCCTGCGCGCCGAAGGCGCGCCTTGACGTAGTAAAGGAAATTGTAGCCAGCCAATCCGAGGGACCTTCTGAGAGCACGCTGGCATAGGGCTCGATGGTCGGCGTGGACGAGCTGCGCTAAAAGATGAGGCAGGGAGGGGGAGGGCGCCCCGGCCGTGGCCGCAGGTCCGCCGGAGCGCCCGACCCCAGAAGATGGGTGCCAGCGGGGAGACGGAAGCGCTCGTGCCCCGATCAGAATCGAGGCTTCGACGCCGGCCGTCCAAGCGCCTGTGATCTCGCAAAGATCGCGCCGGCCCCGGCAATCCCGTGCCATACAGCTGTCACAGGCCCAATACACACTGCGGGGGTCTGGCGGTGGCTACCTCGCTCCAGGCATGGGCATCTGGTCGTTGTTCGCGTCAGTCGGGTCTGGCGACTGCGGACACCCGCGATGCGCCCTACTTGATCGCTTGCGCCCCACGTGGCTGGGGGCCTGACTTGGAGCGATCGGACTGACCGACCCCCGGACGTCATCACACGTTAGCCCGATGGACTCGTCCGGCGTCGGTTGCCAATCCGTCCGAGACCTCCCAAGGACCTGGCTCCGATGCATGCCCACCTGTCCGCCGCGAGTACGGCTACCCGCCCGCATCGCGCATTCCCGGTTCCCGACACCGCCGCCACCGCCCCTCTCGCTTCCCGTTGTTCGGCCCCCATCCGCCTGGTCGGTGAGCGACTGACCGTTGACCGCGAAACCGGCGAGATCGTGGAGCGTTTCGCCAGTGCGGATGCTCCCGACGGCGTTGTGCTCGTGGCCTGTGGCAACCGTCGCGCCAACCGCTGCCCGAGCTGCGCGACGACATACCGGCGCGATGCCTACTCCCTCGTGCGCGCAGGACTCGCCGGAGACCAAGCCAGAGGCATATCGTCCGAGCTGGCAAGCCATCCTCGGGTATTCGCGACCCTGACCGCACCATCCTTCGGCGCAGTTCATCGCCGCGTGGTCCGCGGCGGATCGACCCTGCCCTGCCACCGGGGAGCGTACGAGGCGACCTGTTCTCACGGCCGACCGATCTCGTGTGGTGTCCGTCATGAAGAGCAGGACAACTCTCTCGGTCAGCCGCTCTGCCCCGACTGCTACGACTACGAAGGCGCCGTTCTCTGGAACGCCCACGCGGGGGCTCTGTGGCGCCGAACGACCATTGCGATGAGCCGGCTCCTCGCTGCCCGAGCAGGAGTGCCGCGAACCGAGATAGGCGATTTCGTGCGTCTGTCCTTCGTCAAGGTCGCCGAGTTCCAGACTCGGGGTCTCGTCCATCTCCACGTCATCCTCCGCCTCGATGGTCCCGATCGTTCGGCGCCGCCATCCTGGGCCACTACCGAGCTGCTGGCAGAGATCGTCGCGCAAGCGGCGGCGCAATCATGGCTACGCATCCAGCGGCCAGACGACAGGCCCTTTGTGGTTCGCTGGGGCAGCCAGCTCGACGTACGCCCGATCCGCCCGAATGCGGCGGGCGAAGGCTCCGACGTCAGGGTTGCGGGGTATCTGGCCAAGTACGCCACCAAAGCGGCCGAGAATGCCGGCGGTGCGGATCGTCGCTTGCACTCCGCCTATGAGATCGGCCAGCTTGCGGTCACCGACCACGCTCGGACGATGATGGCGACCTGCTGGGCACTCGGCGCCGATCCCCGATACGAGCTCCTTCGTCTGCGGGCCTGGGCTCACATGCTCGGCTTCCGTGGTCACTTCCTCACAAAGGCTCGCCGCTACTCGGTCACCTTCGGGGTTCTACGGACCGCTCGTGTTCGCTTCCGAACCACCCTGGCCCTATTCGCTCGCGCCCTGGCCGGCGAGACGGTGTTCGATCCGGCCTCCACCCTCGTGATCGGTGGCTTCTCCTTCGCCGGGGTGAGCATGCCGGCCATCATGGGAACCGGCTGGTCGGCGGAAGGATCGGCGCCGTGAACGAGATACCGATCCTGATCGAGCTTGAAGCAGCTCCGGGCATTGCCATTCAAGATGGCACGCAGCGGGAGGACAATGGCGCCGTGACCGATCCCACCGTCGCCGCCCTGGCCCAGCTCGTTCGAGACGCCTACGCAAACGAGCAACGCATGCGAGCGCGGTTTCGCGTCGTGGGTTCGTCCGACGCCGAGGCCGAGTCAATGGCTGCGCAAGACGAACCCGCACCACAAGAGCCTACGCAAGTCATCGAAG
>JANYJI010000249.1 GCA_025358525.1 Chloroflexota bacterium
CGCCGGACTACATGGCGTGCGGCTACTGCGCCTTCCGCGACATCTGCCCTGCGAGCGCGGCCAAATGATCGACGGCCTCGAGGCAATCACGTTCGACTTCGGCAACACGCTCGTGCCGTTTCCGCTTGGCCCGATGGCGGCGGTCGTCGAGGTTACCGCGGTGAGGATGAGCGAGCTCACTGGGCTCCAGCCAAATGAGGTAGTCAGGGTCTGGAGTGAGGAACGTCTGCGCCAGTTCTACGAGGACGTTCCCGAGGGCCGCGAGGCGGACATGGACGTGCGTGTCGGCCGCGTGCTGGCTCGGCTCCGCGGCTGTGAGGCTCCGCCCAGGTCTGGGCGTTGGGATGGCGCCCGTATCGCCTCGTACTTCAGCCCGAGCGAGGTCGAGGCGATCCTGGACACCTACGCCCACGCCTTTGTTCGCATCACCCCGGTTCCGCAGATGATCGGTCCAATGCTCGAGCGCCTGGCCGGTTCGTATCGGCTGGCCATCCTGTCGAACTGGCCGCTTGCCCTCGCCGTCGACCGCTTCGTGGAATCTGCCGGCTGGCGGAGACATTTGGCCGCGGTCGTGGTTTCGCAGCGGGTCGGCGTCATCAAGCCTGGAGCGGCGATCTTCCAGGCGGCAGCGCGGGAACTTGGAATCGCGTCTGGCCCAGCGATCCTGCACGTCGGCGACGATCCGGGTGCCGACGTGGTGGGCGCCCAGGCACTCGGATGGCGAGCTGCCCTGGTCCGGGTCAAGCCGGAGGACTCGTCGCTCCCGGTTGCACCCGCGCCCACAGATGTGGTGCCGGACCTGGAGATGGACACGGTCCTGGACTTGGAGGCGGCCCTGGGGCTGGAGTCCGGTCGCGCCGCTCGTTAACGCGACTCCGCTGGCCCACGCTTGCCCTCGCTTATTCGGCGGGCACATTGCGGAGTTGCGGAGTTGCCGAGTTGCGGCGACCCGAGGCTCGAGACGAGTAGATTCGGGCCTAGACTTACGGACTATGCAAACCCGGGACCGCTTCGGCAACATGCTCTTCATCGCAGTGGCGCTCGTGGTCTGGATCGCTGTCGCCCAGGTAGTCACGACCACACATCCGCACGACAATCCCACTACAGGTCTCGTTGGGGCCGGCTTCATCGGCCTGGCCTCCGGCCTGACGATGGTGCCTCTCTTCTGGCTCGTGCCCTTTGCGCGTCATCGACGAATTGCCCTGCTGGGCGATTGGGGCCGGGCCATCAGGCGAGGGGCATGGATGGCGGCGGTCGTGGCGCTCTTCATAGCCCTTCGGATTCAGGCCGTTCTGAGCCTGCCAATCGCCGTCTTCGTCGTGGTCCTGGTCTTGCTGGCGGAGATCACGCTTTCGATGGAGCGCTAGGACCACTTTCGGCCGCTGCTCAAGTCCACGGCCGCCAGAATGGGGCGCCACCAGCCACTGAGAGGCGCGGGGCGGCAGGGAGCATCCCGATGCCCAAGTTGCAACGTAACCATAGCCGTCCCGGGTCCTGACCGGCTAACCTGTAGCTGATGGCCGAGCCTCGACGCGATTCCACTACGACCGCTGCCTCGCTGGCTCGCCTCTACGACGTCGATCTGCTCGAAGACCCGGGCGATGTGGATCTGTACTTGGCCCTCGCTTCCAGGACCGGTGGCCCCATTCTTGAGATGGCCGCCGGATCCGGACGTGTGGCGGTGCCGCTGGCCAAGGCCGGCTACGACGTCACTCTCGTCGACATCGATCCGAGCATGCTCGCTCGTGCCGGCGCCGCCGCAGACAGACTCGGCCCCAAAGTTCGAGCCCGACTCGATCTCCAGGAGCAGGACCTCCTCGGCCTGAGCCTGCCTGGAGGTGCCAGGTTCCGACTGGCCATCCTCGCCCTCAACTCTCTCCTGCTGCTCGGGTCCCGCCAGATGCAGAAGCAGGCCCTCGAGACGATGGCCCGCCACCTCGTCCCGGGTGGGCTGGCGGTGGTCGATGTCTGGCTGCCGAGCGCGGAAGAGCTGGCCCGCTACGACGGCCGGGTCAGTCTGGAATACGTGCGTACCGACCCAGAGACCGGGCTGATTGTGACCAAGACCGCTGCTGCTCAGTTCGAGCCCGCGACCGGTGACGTGCACCTGACCGTCGTTTACGAAGAAGGGGAGCAGGGCGGCACCACCCGCCGCTGGCTACGGGAGGATCGCCTGAAACTGCTAAACGCAGACGATCTGCGTTCTCTGGCCGAGTCGGCAGGGCTCGTGGTGGAGGTCGTGGCGGGCGACTACGACCTGAATGCGGTATCGGCCCATGACGAACGGGCCATCCTAGTAGCGCGGAGGCGGGAGAGACCCGCCCCGTCAGCTTGATATAGTCGACCCGTGCCCACACCCAACTCGATTCGCCTGCTAGTCGCGGAAGACGTGCCGCAGGTGAGCCAGCACGTCCGAAACCTGCTCAGCATCCAGTCACAGGTGAAGCTGCTGGAAGTCCTCAATGACGGAGCCAATGTCGTCGAGACGGCAAAACAGCTCCGCCCTGACGTCGTCATGGTCGATCTGCTGCTCCAGGGCAAGGTCAAGGGGCCTCAGCTTATCGAGAAGCTGCGTGAGTCGGGGCTCGATATTCCGGTCGTCGTGTTGACGGTTCCGCAGCATCCGCTCGCTCGCGACCCGGCCCGAGGCATCGATGCGGTGCTGACGCTGCCCTTCAGCGGGTTCGAGCTTGTCAATACCTTGAGCCACGTCCTGGCCGACCGCCAGGCTCGCACATCTGGCTCCTGTCGGGTCGTATCGGTCTTCTCGCCCAAGGGCGGGGTGGGAAAGACGACGATTGCCTTCAATCTGGCCGTTTCAATCGCCCAGCAGGGAGTGGCCACGGCCCTGATCGACGGCAGCTTGCAGTACGGCGACCTGAGGGCTCTGCTTAAGGTGCCGAGTGACGTTCCGTCGATCCTGGATCTACCGACCGATCGGGTCCTGGAGTCAGACATACGCGATGTAATGTGGCGCGACCCGGCGGGAATAGACATCTTGCTGGCGCCGCCGCGGGTCGAGATGGCCGAGATGGTCAACGTCCGCGATGTCGACAAAACGATCTCGCTGCTGAGGCGGCTCTACGAGGCGATCGTCATCGATACGCCGACCAGCCTCTCGGAGATCACACTGGCGTTCCTCGATGCCTCCGACGTAGTCCTCTCGGTTGTGACCTACGACTCGACGACGATCCACAACACGCTCGCGGTGGCCGAGGTCTTTTCGTCGATCGGCTATGCGCCCGAGAAGATGCAGTACCTCGTCAACCGCGCCGATTCGAGCGGCGGCATCGGCCACGACGAACTGGCCAGGGCGCTTGGTCGGCGGCCCGACTTCGAGGTCGTATCGGACGGCCGCCTCGTCGTCCAGGCGAACAACGAAGGTATGCCGTTCGTGGTCTCGAGCCCGGACGCGGCGGTGAGCCGCGACATACGACGCGTGGCGCAGACGCTCCTTGGCCGTGCTCCGGTCAACGCTCCGGTGAGACTCTGAGGCCATGGCCGATCCTCGGCCCATCGGAGTATTCGACTCAGGCGTTGGCGGCCTCACCGTCTTGCGGGAGATCCTTCGACGGCTGCCGTTCGAATCGACCGTCTACCTGGGCGACAACGCCCGTGCGCCCTACGGCGTCCGCACTGACGATGAGGTCCGGCGGTTCAGCGTTCAAGCGCTCGACGAACTCGTCGAGCGTGACGTGAAGGCGCTCGTGGTGGCCTGCAACACATCCACCTCCGTGGCCTTGGGCGATTTTCGACGCCGCTACCGCCTGCCCGTGCTGGGTGTGGTTCGGCCGGGCGCGGCGGCAGCGGCCCTCGCCACGCGCAACCGGAGGGTGGGCGTCATCGCCACTCCTGCGACGGTCCGGTCGCGGGCCTACTTCAACGCAATCAAGGACGAGAACCCGGCGATCGAGGTCTATGAACACGCCACACCGTCCCTGGTGCCCCTCGTAGAGGCGGGCCGGTTGAGCGGTCCGGATGTAGAGGAGGCCATCCGGGCAGCCGTTGCCCCACTCCTTGGAGAGCGCAACGAGGAGGGGGAGTTCATCTTCCCACTGCCGGCTTCGGCAAAGATCGACACGCTCCTTCTGGGCTGTACCCACTACCCGCTGCTGATGAGCGTGTTGCGGAACTCCGTTGGCGATTCGGTGGCGATCGTGGACTCGGCAACCGCCACCGCCTCGTCGCTGGCGGAGCTGCTCTCGGTCAATGCGTTGGAGGCGCCCGGAACCACCCGCGGTACCGCCGCCGATGCGGGCATGGCCGGCCACGAGCCGCCCGGTGAGACAGTGACCACGCCAACTCACCTGCAACTGACCACGGGCGATGTGGCGCTGTTTCGGGTCGTGGCTGAGCGGATGTTTGGCGGGGCCTTTACAGAGGTGCAGCCGGTGGAACTGAAAGTAGGATCGTGATGAGCGACGGCTCCGCGACAGGCGGCACCGGACGCGCCAATCGGTCGGGATCGTCCGGGTCCACATCTCGCCCCAACGGGCCCCGACGAGGCACAACTCGGCCAGGCTGGCGTCGCGATCTTTTCGTGCAGGCCGGGTTCCTGGTGGGTGCGGCCGTCGGCGCCAGCGTGACCATTCTGGGCCGACGCGCCGAGCGGTCCGCCCGACGCGGACTGATCGACTGGCAAGTGGCGGAGCGGGTGGCCGTGGGGCGAGTTCGCCGCGCGCCCGGGACCCTGGATGCGCTTGAGTTAAGACGGGCCGAACCGATCTACGCAGCAGCCATGGCCGAGATCGTCCCGGCCCTGAGCCGGGCCCTGGATACGGAGTTGCCCGGAATCGTCGAGCGCAGCGGGGTGGTCGACCGGGAGAGTTGGGTCCACGCCAACGTGTCCACCTTCGCCGGACTCATGAGCAAGGTGGAGGCGGGCCTGCTAGACCAGGTAATTCCGCCCGGGGCCGGCCTGATCAAGGCCACGATGGCGATCGCCAATCGCATGCTCACGACGCGCCAGATTGGGTACCTGCTGGCGTTCCTGGGCCAGCGCGTACTCGGCCAGTACGATCTGGCCATGCTCTCAGCTGAGTCCACTCCCGGGCGGCTCCTCTTTGTCGACGAGAACATACGCCGGACGGCCGCGAGCCTGGACGTGCCGCTCAATCCCTTCCGGACGTGGATCGCCCTGCACGAGACGACTCATGCCTTCGAGTTCGAGGCCCACCCCTGGCTGCGGCCCTATCTCGCCGAACGGCTGGAGCGGCAGCTGGCCTCCCTGTCGTCAAGCGCTTCGGGTCTCAGCCGCGAGGCTCTCGGGCGACTCGGCCGGACGTTACGCGGCGCCGGCTCGGGCGAGCACTGGATGGAGGGCCTCATGTCGGACGAGCAGCGTCGGGAGTTCCGCGAAATCCAGGCCGTGATGAGCCTCCTGGAGGGGTTCGGCGACTACATGATGGACGAGGTCGGGCGGGATCTCGTACCGGAGGTGGAGACCATCAGTGCCAGGTTCCACGCTCGCCGCGAGCAGCGGACCGCCTTCGAGCGAGCGATGATGCGGATTACTGGGATGGATCTCAAGATGGAGCAGTACCGCAAGGGTGAAGAGTTTGTGGCGGCAATTGCCCGGACCGGCGGAGCGGGAGCGCTGCGGACAGTGTGGCTCGGCCCTGAGACACTGCCGTTGCCGGAGGAGATAGATCAACCGTCGCGATGGGTGGCACGGGTCATGCGCGCACCCGGATCGGGAGCCGTCTGAGCAGAGGAGAGGCAAATGAGCGCACAGAGCCTCGGAATCGTGGGCCCAGGGCACGGGCCGGGCGGTTCGCCACTGGCGATCGCCATCAGCCCGGTCCTTACTGGTCGAGACGCTTTCGCATTAATGCGCGAGAAGATAGTGGCGGCGGCCCCGGGGTCGCGGCTCATCCTCGTCAACGCTGAGGGGCATGCGGACGAGTCGGTCGATGAAGTCGAGGTCCTGCTGAGAGGCTGGTCGCTCGGTGGTGATCCGCTTGATCGGCTGGTCGGCCGGGCGCCCAAGATGCGCTGGATCCATTCGGTCTCCGTCGGCGTCGAGTCCCTCCTAACGCCGTGTGTCAGATTGCGCGGCCTGACTGTCACGAACGGCCGAGGCGTCTTCGACCGGCCCATCGCCGAATACGTCCTGACGATGATGCTGGCAATCTGCCGGCGGCTGCCCGGACTGCTAGAACTTCAGCGCGAGCGAACTTGGCAGCCTCTCGAGGCCCGGGAACTCGGCCAGCTGACGATCGGGCTGCTTGGCCTTGGCGGTATCGGCAGCGAGGTGGCCAGGCTCGTGCGGCCGTTCGGGGCCCGAGTGGTTGCCATCCGTCGCCATCCGGAGTCCGCCCCGATCGAGGGCGTCGAGGTACTTGGCGGACTCGAGGCGCTGTCACCGCTGCTGTCCGTTTCGGACCTCGTGGTTCTGGCCCTGCCGCTGACCGCCGAGACCGAGGTGCTCATCAATGACGAGTCGCTCGCCGCCGCAAAGCCAGGTGCGTGGCTTATCAATGTCGCGCGCGGCGGACTCGTGGACGAGCGCGCACTCCTGATTGCTCTTCGTTCCGGCCCGCTCGGTGGTGCGGTCCTGGACACATTCCACGATGAGCCGTTGGCGGAGACATCGCCCTTTTACCGGCTGGCCAACTGCATCGTTACTCCCCATACGAGCTGGTCGAGCGCCCAGGCCCTGGATCGCACCATGGATGTCTTCTGCGACAATCTGCGCCGCTACTGCGCCGGCGAGCCGCTCAAGCACGTGGTCGACCCAGCCCTGGGCTACTGAGGCGGGGTTGCAACCGGCTGCTGTCGCCCGCCGGAGCCCGACCGACTAGCATGGGCAGCGCACCACAAGACTTCGAGGAGGCCACCAGCACATGCAGATCGCCATCGTCGGGCTAGCCGGCTCGGGGAAGACAACGGTCTTCAACACGCTTACCCGAGGCCACGCCCAGACCGGCGGCTACGGCGGGATGGAGTTGCACGTTGGAACTGTGAAGGTTCCCGACGAGCGACTCGACAAGCTGGCAGAGATCTTCAAGCCGAAGAAGATCGTCCAGGCCGACGTAACGTACTTCGACCTGGCCGCACCGCCCGCCTCGACCGAGGGCCGAGTCGGCACCGAAGAACTGCCGGCCGATCAGTTGGCCCGACTCCGCGAAGCCGATGCCCTCCTGCACGTCGTCCGTGCCTTCGAAGACCCGTCCTTCCCCCATTCAGAAGGTTCGGTCGATGCCTGGCGCGACCTGGAACGCCTGGACTTCGAATTTCTCATGTCGGACCTTTCGCTTGTCGAGAAGCGTCTCGAGCGTCTCAAGGCGAGCGGCCATCACGGCACGCCTGCGGAACGCGAGTCGAACGATCGCGAGCTGCTGATTCTGGCCCGACTTCACGCGGTGCTGGTCGACGGACGGCCGCTTCGGGGGGAGTCGATCGACCCCGACGAGGAGAAGTCGATCCGTGGCTTCCGTTTCCTCACCCAGAAGCCTGTTCTCGTTTTGATCAACGTCGGTGAGGCCGATTTGGTACGAGTCGGCGACGCCGACTCGACCCGCGAGGCCGAGATTGTGGGCGACATCGCAAGCCGCTACGAGCACCCGAAGACGCTCGTCGATGCGCTCTCCGCCAAAATCGAGATGGAGTTGGGCGAGCTTGAGCCGGAAGAAGCCGCCGTGTTCATGGATGAACTCGGTCTTAAGGAGTCCAGCCTGGACCGAGTCATCCGGCTCAGCTACCGACTGCTCGGCCTGATCTCGTTCCTGACTGCGGGTCCGGACGAGGTTCGGGCCTGGCCCATCCCCGACGGGTCGTCGTCAGTTGAGGCCGCCGGCGCCATTCACACCGATTTGGCCAGGGGTTTCATCCGTGCTGAGGTAGTTCAATACGAGGATCTGCTGACCCTCAGGTCGATGGCGGAGGCTCGCAAGCACGGCAGGCTCCGGTCCGAGGGCAAGACGTACACGGTCAAGGACGGCGACGTCGTCGAGATCCTGTTCAGCAAGTAGATTTCGCTGTAAACGAGCCCGGCCGAGGCGCTGGGTGGCCCGGCGCAAGTCCTAGTTCGGCCGGTTGCCGTCGCCAGGAAAGTCGACGAAGAGGCCGCGGTAGTCGGCTTCGCCGCTCTCGTCATCGTCGTCGGTGTCCAGGCTGGCGAGGTAGTTGTCATCATCGGTTTTCGAGACGTTGACAGACGCGGTTAGGCGGTCATCCGAGATCGCGATGAACTCGTAGTCTTGCTCCAGCTCCTCGGCGATCGCCTGGATCAGGGTGCCCTGCGTGAAGGTGTCCTCGATGCGGCGGCGGATCGATTGCACGAGTTCGAAGAAGGACTCCGGATCCATCACCTCCTCGCGGCCGAGAAGAAGGTCGGCGAAGATGTCTTCGTTACCCTCGCGAAGTTCGTAGAAAAACACGGCTCGACTCCAAGGATCAGCTGGAAACCCGGCGAGTATACCCCCGGCTATATGAAGATTCGGGCGGCCGCCCCGACCTGGTGATCGTCGGTGCCGCTTCCCGAGACATGGTCGCCGATGATCCGCGCGGCTGGCGACTCGGCGGCGCAGCGACCTACTGCTCCCTTGAGGCGGCGCGTCTTGGGCTCCGCGTTGGCTGCCTGTTGGGGGTCGATGAGGATGCCGCCGAAGCAACCGAGTTGGAGTTACTCAGGGCGGCCGGCGTGGATCTGCGGACGGCCCGGCTGGTTCGTGGCCCGGTCTTCGAGAACCTCGAAGCTGATGGCCATCGGCGCCAGGGCTGGCTCTCCAGGAGCTACAAGATTCCGGTTGAGGCGCTGCCCAAGGCATGGCTGGGGGCATGGTTGGGTCCTCGTACCAGTCGCCGGGGAGGGCTGGCGCTCCGCGGTGGTGGCCTGATGCAGTACCGTGCGATGCCGGCCGGCCGAGTCATGGACTCGATTGGGGCCGGCGACGTCTTCTTCGCCGCGCTGCATGGCCGCGTGGCTCCTTACCGGGGAGTTGGCCACGTCCCGGACGATGCGCCTCGCCGCGGCCGCCGGGTCTTGCGCCGTGGACGGCGTCGGACTGACAGGGGTGCCGACGCGTGCCGGAGTGGCGGCGCGGCTCGAGTTCCCCGGCGGCGCGGCGTCTGACGCGGCGCCCGGCGATTCGGCACAGGGCGCGGCGCCCGGGGCGGCGCCTCGAGACGGGGCCTAGGCCGTCTGCTTTGCCAGCCGCCGGGCGAGTCTGGAACGGCGCCTGGACAAGTCGCCCTCCAGAGCGCGCCGCTGCATTGCGTTGCCCCGCCCATGGGCGCGGCTCAGGGCAAGCAGCGCCTCGTCCGTGGCCGCCCATGCGCTGGCAAGGTCACGCTCGCGGTGCTCCCGCTCCTTCGACAGCTCAATCCAGCCCAGCGCGGCCAGTGGTCCCGGCGCGGTCACGAGTCGGTTCCAGGCCACGCCCGCCTCGATCAGCCGACCGCAGCGGCGCAGCAGCCTGGCAAGCTCGACGGTGGCAAGGGCCACATCCGGATCTCCCGCCATCACATCCTCGCCAGCGATCTCCAGACAGCCGATTGCATCGTCTAGGCGGCCCTCGTGGCGAAAGAGGCGGGCCAGTCGGACGAGGTCGCCCGGGGGCGCCCAACGGCGGGTCTCACCTGCGGCGTAGCCGCGCTCCAGGTGGGCGAGTATCCGGCCCAGGGTGACCACGTCTTCGGCGTTGTGGCGGGCCACGACCCGAATGGGCGCCGCGGATCCGCCGCGCAGGAACGAGTGGTAGATGGCGGGGATCTCCCAGGCCGGCACGTCCGGGGCGCGGTGCCGGCGGAGCAGATGCCGCTCCACGGTCTGGAGCCGGGCGTCGGGGAGGCGGTGGCGGAAGAGCCGTCGAACCAACAGCAGCAGGTCGAGGTGGCCATCGAGCGCAGGTGGTGGACGGCGACCCATTCGGAACCTGGTTTCGAGGAGTGGCCAATCGAAGGCGCGGCCGTTGTAGGTCACGAGCCAGGCGTCCCGGGGAACCACCTCCGTCAATGCATCCAGGAGGGCCCCTTCCTCGGAGTGGTCCGGCAGGGCGAGTTGGAGAAGCCGTAGCCGATCGCCCTCCCACCAGCCCAAGCCGACGAGGAATGCTACCGTGCCGGCCGCGCTGCCAAGCCCGGTCGTCTCGGTGTCCAGGCAGAGCAGGGGAGTGGCGGCATCCGGCATGAGCGGCAAACCCGCCAGCTTGCCTCGATCGATCGGCAAGTAGACGGGCCGCAACTCTCGGCGCACGTACCAGCCATGCGGCGTTTCCACGGCGTCGCCATCCAGGGCCTGAGCGAGGCGCCGGGCCAGCGAGGCGGCGTCGACCGGGCCCGCATCTCGCCACACTGGCTGCGGCAGGCCGCAGGCCTCACCGGCGGCAACGACGGCTGAGATTGCCCGTCGAATGGCTGGCTCAGTTTCGCCCGCCCTTTCGGCTCGGCCGAGGGCTGTTCGGTCTCGACGCAGATCCTCCAGTCGACGCCCAAGCCTGGTTCCGTCGACCGTCATGCCGCCGCTCCCGCGGCCGTCTTTCCCGCGGCCTTTCGCGCGGCCCTTTCTCCGGTTGGCCGCAGCGCTTGGACTAGCCGCAAGGCCAGGGCCTTGGCGTCTACGTCCGGCTCCAGCCGCGGCCCCGTGCAGGCTGGGCAGCCGCTCTCGCAGCCGCATCCCGCGAGGAGATCGGTGGCGCCCGCGAGCAGCTCGCTGTGTCGATCGTAGAGACGCTCCGACAGACCCACTCCGCCGGGCACGGCTTCGTAGAGGTACACCGTCGGCGAGCCGTTGTGGGGAGATCGCACCTGACTGACCAGGCCCAAATCGCGCGGGTCGACCATCAGCAGGACAGCGGCCACAGTTTGGATGGCTCGGCCCAGCCCGAGCAGGGCGACGTCCAGGTCAGCTCGGCGCCAGCCCTCGGCCGCGGAACTCAGCATCAGCCAGTAGGCGGTCGTCTGAAGCTCGAGCTCTGGCAGGTGAACGGGCCCCCAGCCCACGTTCTCATCAGTTCCGAATTTGAGTTTCTTGAACATGCTGACCAGGCTCGAAACCATGACCTCGCCGTGGGCGCAGTCGCCGCCGGTCGCGGCCGCAGTCGCGAACGTCTCGAGGGGCTTGAGCGTGACCGCCCGATCGGCATAGGTGTAGTGATCCACGTCGACCCGGCGGACATAGGCCTTGCGCTCGTCCCAGTCGAGCTTGTCGACATGGAACTGGGTCGACTCGTGCATGTAGATAGCGTCTTCGTGGACGAGCGTCTGAGCGGCGAAGATGTCGATCTCCCCGATCACCCGGGGCCGATCCGGTGTGGTGTCGATGATTACGACGTTCTCCTCGGCAGCCGCCCGCAGCGAAACCGATGAGGCCGGGAAGTTGTCGCTCGACCAGTACCAGCGATCGTCGCCCGCCTGGCGAACGAGGCCTTCCTCGCCCAGGAACTCCAGCAGCGGTGCCGCTTCCATGGTCCCGAATCGTTCACCAGGTTCGAACGGCAACTCGAAGCAGGCTGCCTTTAGGTGGCCCAGCAGGACGTGCAGGTTGTTCGGATCGAGGCGAGCCTCTTCCGGCGGCGAGTCGAGCAGGAACTCCGGGTGCTCGACGACGTATCGATCGACTGGCCCGCCCCCAGCAATGAGAACGGACACGCTCGTGCCCAGCCGTCGACCGGCCCGACCCATCTGCTGCCAGGTGGCGGCGATCGAGCCAGGATATCCGGCCAGAATCGAGACATCCAGCTGTCCGACGTCAACGCCCAGCTCCAAAGCGTTGGTTGTCACCACTCCCAGCAGCTCCCCGTTACGCAGCCCCCGCTCGACCGCCCGCCGCTCCGTGGGCAGGTATCCTCCGCGATAGCCGCGGACCCTCGTCCGTGGTCCATCGCCCAGGCGAAGCGCCTCCCGCAGGTTGGACAGCATCAGCTCGACGCCGACGCGTGACCGGCTGAAGACAATCGTCTGGCGCCCAGCCTTCAAGAATGGAAGGGCCCAGCGGGTGGCGAGCATCTGCGCCGAGCCGCGCGCCCCGGTGGCGGGATCCAGAAGCGGCGGTTGGACCATCAGGATGTGGCGCTCGCCGGTCGGGGCACCGTTGCGGTCCACCACGCGCGCCGCGCGTCCCGTCAGCAGAGTCGCCAGCTCGCCCGGATTGCCGATGGTGGCGGAGCAGCACACGATCACCGGGTGGGAGCCGTAATGGGCGCAGATCCGCATCAGGCGGCGCAGCACGTTGGCCACGTGACTGCCGAAGAGGCCCCGGTACGTGTGTAGCTCGTCAATGACGATGATCCGGAGTTGCTCGAAGAGTTGGAACCATTTCGTGTGGTGCGGCAGGATCGCGGCGTGCAGCATGTCCGGGTTCGTCACCACGACCTGGCCCGCCGAGCGGATGGCGGACCGGATCGCATTGGGTGTGTCGCCGTCGTAGGTCGAGGCGTTGATGTGCAGATTCGACGCTCTGCTCAGCTCGGCCAGTTCGGTCACCTGGTCCTGGCCGAGGGCCTTGGTTGGGAAGAGGAAGAGGGCTCGCGCGGTTGGGTCGTCTGCCAGGGCCTGGAGCGTGGGCACGAGGTAGCAGAGCGACTTGCCCGACGCCGTGGGCGTGACAACAACCACGTCTTCGCCGGCCCGGACGGCTTCGATCGACTCGGCCTGGTGGCGGTACAGGGACGTCACGCCACGGCAGGCCAGACCAGCCCGAAGACCCGGGTCGAGCCAGGCCGGCATCGGCACGAAGTCCGGGGGCCGCGCCGGGATGTGGGCGTGGTGCACAATCCCGCTCGACACCGACGGCTCGGCCAGCAGCCGGGTCAGCACGGCCTCAACCCCGGCCGGCTCGTAGTACCGCATGGTTCACCTCAAACAGAACGTACGTACGAAATACGCGGCCAGTGTAGCAGTGTCTGCAAGCGTGATTGCGTGTTGACACGTCAGCTGCGCACAGCTACGATTCACTGATGCACGGACGCGACGTGGAGATCCCGCAGGACGTCCCGGCCTCGTCCTCGGCGGCCTCCGGGACCGGTCAGGGGCCGGTCCTGCCATTCACCCGACGCCGGTTGGCGATGCTCGTCGCGGGTCTCTTCGCGTTGTGGCTCGTCGGCGTCTTTGCCCGGCAGGTGGGGGAGGCCTCTTCGGCGGCCAACCAGGCCGACCAGTTCAGGGCCCGGAACGCGGCCATGGAGCGCGACGTCGCCTCCCTGGGACTCGAACTGAAACTCATTAAGCAGCCCGCCTTCGTCTTGCAGATGGCACGCGGCTACAGGCTCGGGTCGCCCCGCGAAATCCCGTTCACGATCGATCCGAACGCTCCGGCGCTGCCATCGAACGCACCCGGCTCGACCGGCATCAAGCCCGAGATGCCTAAGCAGGAGACCGGCCCGCTCGATTCCTGGCTGCAAGCTCTCTTCGGAGCGCAGCAATAACTTCCCCGCTCTCCGATCCAGGCATGAGCACGCCAGCGGCAGCCAGCCACCGCCCCTTGAAGGTTGGCGTCCAGCTACCCGAGATCGAACGGCTCCTCCGCTGGCCAGAGCTGGTGACACTGATCAGGCGCATCGAGGAGGTCGGTTTCGACTCGATCTGGGCAGGCGACCACTTCCTTTACCACATGGCCGACGGCTCGGCAGATGCGCCCTGGGACGCCTGGTCGTTGTTGGCGGCTGCGGCCGCCGTCACGTCGCGTGTCGAACTGGGGCCGCTCGTGACGCCGGTCGGCTTCTACAACCCTGCTGTGCTGGCCAAGAAGGCGGCCACCGTCGACGAGATCTCCGGCGGGCGTCTGATCCTGGGTCTGGGGGCCGGCTGGAACGAGGTCGAGTTCCGTGGCTATGGCATCCCATTCGACCATCGGATCTCCCGTTTCGAGGAAGCCTTCACCATCATCCGCACGCTTCTGATGGAAGGCGAAATCGACTTTCAGGGCGAGTTCTATAGCGCCCGCGATTGCCAGCTGGTGCCGCAATCGCGGCCGGGTGGCCCGCCGATCCTGATCGGTTCGATTGGTGAGCGGATGCTGAACATCAGCCTGCCCTACGTCCGGGCATGGAACGTGTGGCATACCGAGACCCGGAACAGCCCGGCCGGCGTGG
>JANYJI010000255.1 GCA_025358525.1 Chloroflexota bacterium
TCTTGACAGATCGAGGTTTCGTCAAGTTTCCTGTCGAGCCGAAGCGCGGCCTCGCGTGGCGACAGTCGACTTGCGTAAACTGTGCGGGCTGCAACCGCGGAGAGGTGGCAGAGCGGTCTATTGCGGCGGTCTTGAAAACCGTAGAGCGCAAGCTCCCTGGGTTCGAATCCCAGCCTCTCCGCCATGATTCTGAGCGTGAATTGGCCATTTTCGTGGCCGAAACCGGCCAATTCTGTCCGAAGCCGGTAGCAACAGACGGTAGCAACGGCGCGCACCAGCGAACAACCACGAACAGAACGCGGCGCGGGCAGCTAAACCGGTAGCAACGGCCGGTAGCAGCAGGCCGATAGCCGGGGGTTCCAAGGGCTGAGGAGCAGGCCGATTCCCGACCTTCGGGGCAGGCCACTTTCAGTGTGGACGTATGCAGGAACAGACACAGAGTGTATGCTCTTGCATATGAGCGACCTACGGGACTGGATTCTCGGGCTGCCCGCCGTGGGCCAGTACACGTTCACGGCCGAAGAGGCTTGCCTACGGCAGTCTGCCATTGGCGCCGCGAACACGAATGCGGCTCTCACGCGGGCAGAGGCGGCGGGTCTGATAGTCACGCCCGTCCGCGGTTTCCACGTCGTCGTTCCACTAGAGGATCGTGGTGTCGGAGCGCCGTCCTGGCGTATCTTCCTCGACCCCATGATGACGCACCTTAGTCTCCCGTACTACGTTGGCCTTCTGACCGCGGCCGCCCAACATGGCGCTTCCCCGCAGGCGATCCAGGTCGCTCAGGTGCTTGTACCGCGACAGCGACGGCCCATTGATGTCGGCCGAGGCAGGATCGACTTCGTCGTCTGCCACGACATGCCGAGCGCGCCGATCGAACTCGTCAACGCGCCGTCGGGCCGCTACCGCATGTCGACGCCGGAGCTCACCGCCCTCGACCTCGTCCGCTACAGCTCCCGTGCCGGAGGATGGGGGAACGTCGTGAGCGTCCTGCGTGACCTCGCACCCGCGCTTCGCCCCAGTCACTTTCGGCCGGTACTTGCGATCCAGCCAGTAGCAGCAGAACTCGCGCGGCTTGGCTATCTCTTGGAGCAGCTCGGCGCCGCCGACGCAGCCGCCCCGCTGCACCGCTGGATCGAGGCTCGTCCCGAGCGCTGGGTGCCGCTGGTGCCGGGTTCCGGCCGAGCCGGGATCCGCGATCCGCGCTGGCGGATCGTCGTCAACGAATCCATCGAGCCCGACTGATGCTGCCGCGCGGGGAGATCCTGGCCTGGCGGGCGGACCAGGCACCGTGGGCCGACGAAGACGACGTCGAGCAAGACCTGCTCCTGACTCGTGCCCTATGTGACATCTTCGGTGACCCTTCTCTTCGTGAGCGTCTCGCGTTCCGGGGCGGAACAGCGCTTCACAAACTGCATCTTCCTCCTGCGGCGCGCTACTCGGAGGACCTCGACTTTGTGCAACGCAAGCCAGAACCGATCGGGCCGACGCTCGACCGGCTGCGGTCGGTCCTGGGTTGGCTTGGGCGAGGACGGTCGGAGATCGGCGAGCACCCGAAACTGACCTTCCCGTTCAGCACCGAGGCGACCCGACAGACCCGGCGTCTCAAGATCGAAATCAACACCCACGAGCATTTCGGGAGTGTCCTCGAACTGCCGTTCACGGTGAACTCGCGCCCGCTGGCAGCAAAGGTGGCGATCCCGACCTACTCGCTCGACGAACTCCTCGCGACCAAGCTCCGGGCTCTCTACCAACGGCGCAAAGGGCGCGACCTCTTCGATCTCTGGTATGCACGCGAGCGAGGGAAGATCGTCCCCCGAGAGATCGTTCGGCTCTTCGGTGTCTACTTCGCGGGCGCCGGGGTCGCTGTCCCGAGCCGCTCGAGCTTCGAGCGTAATCTCGCGGCCAAAGGGTCTTCTGGCGTGTTTGCGGAGGTCGGCCCGCTTCTCCGGCCGGGGATCGTTTGGGACCCTACAAGCGCCGTCGAGTGGCTCCGCGAAGAGCTGCTGCCATACCTGGAGGGCTGATGGGCGGGAGGGGCGGTCACCATGAGTGAGCGCGATACCTCAAACCCTGACGAACTGCGCCTCGAGATGGAGGGCCTCCGCGCCGAGAACCGGCGTCTGCGGTCGCTGCTCGGGTTGGAGGTCCCGGAACGACCGACCGCACCACTACCACCCACGCCCGACTCGGAGCCCGCGCTTTTCCCGGAGTTGCAGGCGTCACCGGGCCGGTCGCCCGTGGACAACCGTTCCTCACCTGAGTCCAAGGTCGCGCTCTTCCGGTCGCTGTTCTCCGGGCGCGATGACGTCTACGCAGCGAGATGGGAGAACGAGCGCAGCGGGAAGTCCGGATGGAGCCCTGTTGTCGTCGGCGGTCCGGCCAACGCCCGGCGGCAGGATCGTGAGTACGTTCCGCTGGACGACCGGATCATCGCCACGCACCTGACGGGTCGGGTGCACGTCGGCCTGTACCCGCTGTTGCGCGACGACAGATGCCGGCTCCTCGCATGCGACTTCGACGGCCCCACCTGGCCCCTCGACGCAGGTGCCTACGTCGACGCGGCGCAGGCTGCTGGGCTATCGGTGGCTCTGGAACGCTCGCGATCGGGCGAGGGCGCCCACGTCTGGATGTTCTTTACCGGGCCGGTTGCCGCATCTGCCGCGCGGCGGGTCGGTGCCTACCTACTGCGCGAAGCGATGACCGTACGGGCAGAGATCGATCTCGCGAGCTACGACCGGCTCTTCCCGGCCCAGGACTTCATGCCAAATGGATCGTTCGGCAACCTGATCGCCCTACCGCTCCAGGGGGCCTGCCGGCGCCGAGGCACAACCGTCTTTCTGGATCCGTCGACGCTCCGGCCATACGACGACCAGTGGGCGTTCCTGTCGGCGCTCGGTCGTAGCTCTCCCGAGGCGATCGAGACCATGGCCGAGTCCGTGCGGCAGGTGGCCGCTGGCCCGTTGGAGCCCACCTATCGGCCACCGCATGGGCGTGATATGCCGAAGGCGCCGGCGACGATCATGGCCGATGCGGGGGCGATGCTCTCGATCGATCGGATTGGCCTCCCGCCGGCTCTGCTCGCGGGGCTCAAGCATCTGGCCTCGCTCCATAACCCGGACTACTACAGAAGGAACGTCTGCGCCTCTCGACCTGGAAGACGCCGCGCTTCCTTCGCTGCTACGGCGAGTCGTTTGACCGTCTCCTGTTGCCGCGCGGCCTGCGAGAAGCGGCCGAGGCGGTCATCGCGTAGGCCGGCGGCCGACTGGTCGTGCGGGAACAACACCCGGACTCGGTCCGGATCGACGTTCAGCTTCAGGCGACGCTGCCGGAGGGCCAGCAGGACGCATTCACAGCGCTCTGTCGCCATGATCTGGGAGTGCTCGTCGCGCCGCCCGGTGCCGGCAAAACCGTGCTGGCGTGCGCGGCAATCGCCCATCGCGCGGTGCCCGCGCTTGTGATCGTCGATCGCCAACCGCTCCTTGAGCAATGGCGCGAGCGACTCGTGACCCACCTCGGCATGAAACGAAAGCAGATCGGCGTCGTCGGGGCGGGCCGAAGCCGACCACACGGTGTCGTCGACATCGCGATGGTGCAGTCGCTGGCACGGCGCGACGATGTCGCAGGGATGACCGCGGGGTACGGGTTCGTGGTCGTCGACGAGTGTCACCATGTGCCGGCCACCACTTTCGAGCGGGTGGTTCGTGAAATTGGAGCACCCGCCTGGCTTGGGCTGACGGTCACACCCTACCGGCGCGATGGGCTCGAAGGGCTCATCACGATGTACTGCGGTCCCATCCGGCACCGCATGGGCGAACGACAGACGGAGGATTCGGACTTCGTCCGCGCTCTCGCCGTGCATCGGACCGACCACGTGGCCGCGCCAGCCGAGGCTCACAGTGGCGGATCCCCGGCTGGAGCGTCGATCCAGTTGGTCTTTCGTGGCCTCGTCGAGGACGAGGACCGGACGCGACTCATCTGTGCGGACGTCGCCGCCGCTGTGCGCGCGGGCCGAAACTGCCTGGTCCTGTCGCAGTGGACCGAGCACATCGCTCGGCTAAAGACCTTGCTCGATGAGCGTGGAGTTGAGGCCGACGTCTTGCAGGGCGGCGTTGGCAAGAAGGCGCAGCGTGTCATCACCGACCGACTCGCCGAAGCGCGAACCGGTGACGGCGTCGTCCTGCTCGCGACCGGCAGCTTCCTCGGCGAGGGCTTCGACTGCCCGCCGCTCGACACGCTGTTTCTTGCGTTCCCAATCGCGTTCAGGGGTCGCCTGGTCCAGTACGTCGGTCGCGTGCTGCGACCGATCCACGGCAAGGCGCGGGTCGAGGTCCATGACTACGTGGACGCCCGAGTACCGGTTCTCGCCCGCATGCACACCAAGCGCCTCACGGCCTACGCAAGCCTCGGCTTCGACGTGGGCGGGAGGCGGTCGGCGCAGTGGTGACTGACGCCACGAAAGCAAATGATTCAGTCACCCGGCGACGGGACGGAGAGGCCGTGCTGGCGCCCGCTTCCGCGGGCAACGCGGGTCCAATACCGGTAGCAACAGCCGGTAGCAACAGGGGCGAAAATCGGCGGATTCGAAGCCCGGCAGACCGCCCGATTTCATCGTGAATCGGTCGTCAGCGAACCCCCACGGACGCCCTGACCCAGACTTGAAAACCGCTGGACGAGAGTCCCGTGAGTTCGAATCTCACCCTCTCCGCCAAGATTTGAGCGCTGCGCAATGAGTTCTACAGAAAGCTATTGGGCAATGAGTTCTACAGAAAGCAACTACAATGTGCCGACGACCGTTTTTCTGAAGCGGCGCAAGCCTAAGGTGGGCCATGAGGACGAGTCTGACGCTCCATGAGATCGTGGCTGCGGCACGTGGCCGGCGGCGCGAGCTTGGACTGAGCCAGACCGCGGTGGCCCAGCGACTCGGCGTCTCACGGACGTGGGTTCAGGCTTTCGAGCGAGAGACCGGGCGCGCGAGCATCCAAAATGTGTTGCGCCTGATGCAGGTTCTTGGGCTGTCACTAGATCTAGCCGGGAGCGATCCTTCCAATGATGGGCCCGATCAGATCGACCTTGACGAACTGATCCAGCAGTACCACCGGTGAACCGTGAACTCCGAGTTCTCATCGACGGCCGTGTTGCCGGAACGCTCGACCAGCATTCAAATGGCCGTCTGCGCTTCGACTACGACCTAACGTACCAGCAGCGCCAGGACCCGACGCCGCTGTCGCTGTCGATGCCGGTTCAGGAGCGATCGCACGGCCACGCGGCAGTGACGCCCTGGCTCTGGGGTTTGCTACCGGACAACATTGAAGTCCTTCGACGGTGGGCCCGAGAGTTCCACGTCTCCGACGTCAGCCCATTCGCCTTGCTGTCTACGCCCGTCGGTGAGGATTGCGCAGGTGGCGTCCAATTCGCGTCGCCCTCTCGGCTTGATGCCCTTCTTGCGGACCCGGGCGATGTGGCGTGGCTGACCGAGGCGGATGTCGCCGCCCGCCTCCATCAGATGAAAGCGGACTCGACGGCCTGGCGCGGTGAAGGCACGACGAGCGAGCCGCGGTTCGTGGGGCAGTTCAGCCTGGCCGGACGACAGACCAAGACCGCCCTGCTTCTTGAGAATGGGCGTTGGGGGGTTCCGTCGGGCCGGACTCCGACGACTCACATCCTCAAGCCCCCGATCGCAGATTTCCGCGACCAGGAGCTCAACGAGCATCTGTGCCTCAACGCAGCATCACGAGCTGGCCTGGCGGCCGCCGAGACAAGAGTGCTCACCTTCGGCAGCGAAAGTGCCGTAGTGATCACCCGGTACGACCGACGGTGGGACGGCAGCCAGTTCGTTCGCATCCACCAAGAGGACCTGTGTCAGGCGCTAGGGGTGCCTCCGGAGCGCAAGTACCAAGTCGATGGTGGTCCTGGTCCTGCTGAGATTGGGCGTTTGATTCGATCCGCCATGCCAGAAGGCACAGCCGAGGCCGACATCTGGCGTTTCGTTGACGCGTTGGCTTGGAACTGGATCGTCGGCGGAACGGACGCACATGCGAAGAACTACTCGCTGCTCCTGGCAGGCCGGCAGGTCCGCCTCGCTCCGCTATATGACATAACGTCAATCCTGCCGTACGAGAATGAGCGCCATGCTAGGTTGGCGATGAAGGTCGGGGATGGGTACGAACTGGTCTCTCATCGCAATCCATGGCCGGTTACTTCGGCAAGACTTGGACTGGACTCGGACCAAGTCTCGGTCCGCGTAGCCGAACTCTGCGCGCGGGCGCCAGTCGCGTTCGAGGAGGCAGTCGGAGCGGCTGATGTTGCCACCCTCAATCGCCCCGCTGCAAGGCGTCTGGCCGACCTGGTCGCGAAACGCGCGGCGCGCTGCGCGAAACTCGTGGGCCAGTAGCGAGCTTGCAATGGAACCACGACCTGTGGACACATTAGTGGCTGCCGCCCGGAGAAGCACGCGGTAAACCACCGAGGGCGTGGCTCGCGTCCGTGGCGCTTGAGTGAGTCCTGAGCGCAGGTTGGTGGCGTCCTGAGAGTGCTGTAAAAGTGAAGACGGCGTAGGCTCCGAAGCGGACCTTAGGAAGTTCGCATCAGGAGGACTACGCCGTGTCAGCAAGGATAGCCCCGAGTGTCCAGATCGAGGCCGAGATCGAGCGAGTCTTGCTCGAGCGACTCGAGAACGGAGGCGAGGTCGACGAGATCGAAC
>JANYJI010000258.1 GCA_025358525.1 Chloroflexota bacterium
ACGACCGGGTCGAGAGTCGTGTAGAGCGCCTGAGTGCTCGCGGACGGCTCAGTGACCACTGGCTGGGAATTGATGTTGGAGGTGAAGGGGGTCATCTGGGTTGTCGGGACGTTGATGTACGACTTGATCCAAAGCTGCGACTGGTCGTAGGTCGCCTTGTCGAAGATCGGCAGGGACGGCACGCCGACGGGCTGCTTGTTGGCAACCAGGTCCTTGGCGTCGGAGACCGCACCGGCCTCGGTGCGCAGCTTGTTCATCCAGTAGAAGTCGATCCAGTCAACGGCCGCGATTCGCTGGTCGGGTGAGGTGTTGGCCTTGACGACCACGAGAGTTCCGCCGCCAAGGACGCCGGCGTTCGGGTCAGTCGCGAGCGGGATCGTGGTGATGCCGTAGATGGCCGGGTCGATCTTGTAAGTCTGGGCCATCGCGGTGTAGAGGTCAGAACCACCGGTGAACATGCCGATCTTGCCGGAGGCGAAGGCCTGGTTGATGCTTCCCCAGTCGTAGTCAAACGTCGCGCCCATGGAGTTATCCGTATAACGGAAATCCTTGAGCATCTGGAGGGCCTTCTTGGTGGCGGCGTTGTTCACCGTCGCGGTAACCTTGCCGTCTTTGTCAACAGACTCCATGCGACCGCCGAGGGCGGAGGTCAGGGTCGTCAGCTGTCAGCCACCGGTGGCATGCGTCGCCATCTGGGCGTAGCCGGCCATCTTGGTCTTGTCGGCGATAGCCTTGGCGGCGGTGCGGATTTCGTCCCAAGTCGTGGGTGGCTTATTGGGATCGAGGCCAGCGGCCGTGAACAGACTGCGGTTGTAGGTCAGCGACATGCCGTATGCCGCGTACGGCACACCGAAGATCGTCTTGGTGCCGTCGGCGTTGACGCGCTCGCCGTTGGTGAGCACGTTCTGGTTGAGCTTGTCGGCGTAGCCAAGAGCTCGGAACAGGGAGTCGATGTTTACGATCGCGTTCTGCTCGATCAGGCCCTTGCCTTCAGTGAAGGGGACCGTATAGACATCCGGCAGGGTGCCGGCGAGCCTCTGGGCCGCGAAAGTCGGGGCTGTCCAGTTGTACTCCTGAGGGGTGACCGTGATCCAGGGGTACTTGACCTGGAACTCGGCGATCTGCGTGTTGAGGGCGTCAACGGTCTTCTGGTCCACGCCCGGGCGCAGCACGCCGACGGAGATCGTCACGGGATTGTGGGCAACGCCCGTGCTCGGGGCGACGGTCGCGTTTGTTGCGGGGGTTCCGGCAACGCTGGCGCCAGGAGTGCTGGTTGCGGAGTTGCAGGCGCTCACGATGACAATGGCCGCTGCGAGCGTTGCCAGTGTCTTCAACCTGCCGTAGGGCTTGGCTGCCATTTTCCTCACTTACCTCTCGATTGTCGATCAATCTCTTTTGTGCTCTGAGCTTTATGTCCTGTCAGAGAGCCCATATGTAGCCCATCACTCCATCCTCATTCTCCTCCCTCTATCGGGCCCCGGAGGCCGCGGCCTTGGGTTAGGGAATGCTCAGAACGTAACCAGGCTGAAGCGTCCGACCGCAGGAAACCGTCGGACGCATCAGCACTGGCGAGGAGGAGGAGGCAACCAGATGGCAATTCGATCGGGACAGGGGAGAAGTTGGTGATGCAGATGAACCTCTCGCCCCTTGCAAAGGCGAGCACGTCGGGCCCGGACGACCGCCACTCAAGGTGACCGTCGCCGAGGTCCGGATCGCTCCGTCGGATCCTTAGCATGGAGCGATAGAGGCTGAGCATCGAGTTCGGGTCTCGCTCCTGCGTCTCGACGGTCAGCTCCGCCCAATGGCTCGGCTGCGGCAACCAGGGTTCGCTCATCGCGCCGGCGGGGCTGAAGCCGAAGGGCGAGTCAGTCCCGGCCCAGGGCAATGGAACTCGGCAGCCGTCCCGGCCCGGATCTGAGCCGGCGGAGCGGAAGTACATGGGGTCCTGCAACTGCTCGGGCGGCAGATCCTGTACCTCTTCGAGTCCAAGCTCATCGCCCTGGTAGATGTACAAGGAGCCAGGCAGCGCGGCACACAGCAACGCGGCCGCCCTCGCTCGCCTCCGACCGAGATCGAGGTCAGTTGGAGTGCCGGCGCGCTTGGTCGCGAAAGCAAACGATGAATCCTCCTGGCCGTACCTCGTCACCGGTCGGGTGACGTCATGGTTCGAGAGGACCCACGTGGCGGGAGCGCCCACGGGCGCGTGCGCGGCCAGCGTGGTATCGATCGACGCCTTCATGCTCGCCGCATCCCACGCCCGACCCAGGAAGTCGAAGTTGAAGGCGGTATGAAGCTCGTCCGGCCGGAGGTACATGGCACAGCGCTCGGTGTCTGGAATCCAGATCTCCCCAACCAGGATCCGAGTGCCGGGGTACGAATCCGCGACGGCCCGCCAGCGACGATATATCTCGTGCAGCTCGTCGCGATCCGTGTTGGGGTGCTGGCCGGGCTTGGGCGCCGCCGGGATCTCGGGCAGAGCCGGGTCCTTGATCAACAGGGCCGCTGAATCGATGCGGACCCCGGCCACGCCACGGTCGAACCAGAACTCGAGGATTGCCTCGTGTTCGGCTCGAACGTCGGGGTGATTCCAGTTCAGGTCGGGCTGTTCGGGCGAGAAAAGATGGAGGTACCACTCACCCGGAGTGCCGTCCGAGTTTCGCGTCCGCGTCCAGGCAGGGCCCGAGAATTTGGACAGCCAGCCATTTGGCATCTCATTGCCGTCCTCGCCCCGGCCGGGACGGAACCAGAACCTCGCCCGTTCCGGCGACCCAGGTTCTGAAGCGAGAGCCGCCTGGAACCATGCGTGCTGGTCCGAAACGTGGTTCGGAACGATGTCGACGATGGTTCGGATTCCGAAGGTGCTGGCCTCCGAGATCAGCCGCTCTGCCTCTCCGAGCGACCCGAAGGCCGGGTCGATGGCTCGATAGTCGGCGACATCGTATCCGCCATCGGCCAGCGGCGACAGGTACCAGGGAGTGAACCAGATGGCGTCAACTCCCAGGTCCGCCAGGTACTGCAGTCGCGTTCGCACACCAGCCAGGTCACCGATGCCGTCGCCATTTCCGTCCGCGAAGCTGCGGACGTAAACCTGGTAGATGACGGCGCTCCGCCACCATTGGTCGTCCGCGGCAAATAGGCTCTGAGACCAACCGCCCGTGCCGGCAGTGCTGCCCGTTGAGGTCGTGCCTTCGAGGACTCCGTCAGTCACTTGCACTGTGCTCCGGTCGGGTGGCCGGTGTCTCACCGGGCGGGCGTTCGCTGGCCGCCACCGCAAAGTACACTATCGAATAATTCTACGCAAGATCTTGACAGGCTGACTTTGAATATTCGTCTGGTTGCCCGCAATTTGCGAACGCTGGTTCGTAACCGTGCCCAGGCGATTTGGTGGAAGAGATCCCGCCCGCGGCGCGGGCTGGGCTACGCCGAGACGCGCATTAGCGCGATGTGGCGGGAGGAGCAGTCGAACCGCGCACGACCAGTTCAGGCTCGAAGAGCAACTCGTTATGCGAGAGGGCGGTTCCGGCGATCTGGCTAACGAGAAGCTCGATGGCCGTTCGGCACATCGGCTCGATGGGCTGGCGTACTGTGGTAAGCGGTGGATCTGTGCAGGTCATCAAGGCCGAGTCGTCGAAGCCGACGACTGAAACATCCCGGGGCACGCTGAAGCCGGCTCGTCTGGCGGCGCGAATGGCACCCAGGGCCATCGGGTCGCTGGCACATACGATCCCCGAGACGCCTGCCTCAAGCAGCCGCACGGCCGACGCTTGGGCGCCTTCCAGTGAGTAAAAGGAGTGCGCTATCTGCTCGGGTTCGAGCGAAATACCTGCTTTTGCGGCCACCACTCGAGCGGCCGCGAGCTTGCGCTGGGAAGGTACGTGGTCCAGTGGACCGATCAGGAGTCCGATGCGGGAGTGCCCGAGCGAAACCAGGTGGCTGATGGCTTGCTCCATGGCCACCGAGTCGTCGCACGACACGCAGGGGAAACCCAGGTCCCCGAAGGATGCGTTGAACAGTACCGTCGGCAGGTGCCGTGCGGCCAGGCGGGCGTAGTGCTCATGAGGTGCGTCGGTTTGCGCATACAGGCCTCCTATGAACACGATCCCGGAGACCTGTTGCTGCAGCAGGAGATCGACGTAGTCAGCTTCGGATACTCCGCCTGTGGTCTGCGTGCATAACACCGGCGTGAAGCCCCGCTGCGCAAGGACCGCACCCATTACCTCGGCAAAGGCCGGGAAGATCGGGTTCTGCAACTCCGGCAGAACCAGCCCAACGAGCCTGGCCCGCTCCCCGCGCAGCTTCGTGGGCCGTTCATAACCGAGCACGTCGAGGGCGGTGAGCACCGCCTGGCGCGTCGCTGCAGACACTCCGGGCTTCTCGTTGAGGACGCGGCTGACCGTGGCCTCGCTAAAGCCGACCTTGCGAGCTACTTCCGCGAGTCGTTTTGCCATGCCGCAATTCTACGCAAAAACAAGCCAGCTGTTGCAAGCGCCGTACGTGGCCGCTTTCTGGCACGCTCAAGCGCGCGTCCCGCGATCGACTCGCCGCTCGGCTATGAGCCTGACCCGGACGGATGGTCGTGCTTCGCCACGATCGCCACGACCGCGTCGACGACGGCCGGGAGCGCCCGTTCGACGGCAGGCGACAGGCGATCACCGACGTCCAGGGATACCGCGCCTACGCTCACCACGTACACGGGCGGCGATGCGCTCCATAGCTCGCGCGCCAGCGCGACCAATGCGGCCGGCTCGATGTGGTGCGACCATGCCGATTCGGTACCAGGTGTCGGGTCCAGGCGCCGGACCGAGATGGCGCCCGCCTCGTCCCCGACGCTGATATCGACCAGGACGACGAGCGACGCCTCGCTGACGTCGACGGCCAGCTCCGGGGTCAGCTGGTGCTGCCAGAGCACCTGAGCTCTTCGGAGACGCGGATCCTCTGCGAGGCGCGCAGCCGCGTGCCAGCCCAGCCCGTCGTCGCTGCGCAGGGTATTGCCGTAGCCGATGATGAGAGTGCCGCCGCCGTCACGGCTCGCCGGCATCACGCCGCCGTAGGCGGCACTCATTACCGGGCGAGCTCGTCCAGGACGGCGCCGTCGGGCGCAAGGAGCTGGATCTGCAGGGCCATCTCGCCCAGGGCGTGTGTCGAGCAGCTGAGGCACGGGTCGTAACAGCGGATGACCGCCTCGACCCGGTTGAGCATCGGCTCCACGAGCTGGTCGCCCTTCACGTAGTGACGTGCCACTTGAAGGACAGCTCGGTTCATGGCCATGTTGTTATGGCCCGTAGCGATGACCAGGTTGGCCCACAGCACGATGCCGTCGTCGTCCACCTTGTAGTGGTGCATCAGCGTGCCGCGGGGTGCCTCGGAGACGCCGATGCCCTCGTTCCGGTTGACCTCCGCGCGCGACCGGACGTGGGTCGACAGGATGTCGGGGCCCCGCAGAAGCAGCTCGATCTTCTCGATGCAATGAAGCGTGTCGATGAGACGTGCGTAGTGGTAATGGAACGACGAGCCGGCCACCCGGCCCACTCGCCAGCGGAACCTCTCGAGTTCCTCGTCGGCGCGCGGAGTGCCCATCCGCTCGGCGACGTTCACGCGCGCCAGCGGGCCGACCCGGTAGATGCCGTCCGGATAGCCCATCGGCTTCCAGTAGGTCGACTTGAGGTACGACCACGGCTCGACGGCCTCGCCGATGTAGTCGTTGAAGTTGTGAGGATCGATCCGGTCGGCAAGGTACTTGCCGTCGGCGTCGATGACGCGCAGCCAGCCGTCGTAGTGGTCGACGTTGCCGTCGCGGTCAACGAGGCCCATGAACGCCGAGCGGAAGTTGCCGAAGGTTGACGCCTCCTCCTCCCAGCGCAGCATGTCCGTCTTGTACCAGGCGATCGCCCGCTCGACAGCCGCGATCGCTTCCGGGACGCCGGCCAGTATCCGGTCGCGGACATCGGCTGTGAGTGGCTCCGCGACGCCGCCCGGGACGATCCCGGTCGGGTGGATTCGCTTGCCGCCCAGCCACTCGATGATCAGTTGGCCCCACTTGCGGAGCCCTATGCCGTCCCTCGCCAGCTGCGGGTTCTCCCGGGCCAGCCCGATGATGTTCCGCTTCGCCGGGTCGGCGTCGAAACCGAATAGGAGATCCGGCGCCGAGAGGTGGAAGAAGGACAGCGCGTTCGACTGCACGATCTGGGCCAGGTTGATGATCCGCCGCAGGTCCGCCCCGGTCGGGGGCGGCTCGACGGCGAGAATGTCGTCGACCGCCTTGGCGGACGCGATGAGGTGGCTGACCGGGCATATCCCGCAGATGCGGGCCATGAGCGCGGGCATCTCGTGGACAGGGCGGCCCTGGGTGATGCGCTCGAACCCGCGGAACTGGGTGACGTGGAAATGGGCGTCGACGACCTCGCCGCGGTCGTCGAGCTGGATGGTGATCTTGGAGTGGCCCTCGATCCGGGTGACAGGATCAATGACGATGGTTCGGCGCATGTCGGCTCCCGTCAGCGACCGAACCGGGCCCCGGTCACGTCAGGGACGCGACCGGCCAGCAGGTCATCGAGCAAGGTGTAAATGAGGTCGGCAGAGGGCGGGCAGCCCGGCAGAAAGACGTCGACCTTCACCACCCGGTGAACCGGCGTCGAAGTCGGCAGGAGCTTCGGCACGACGTCCGACGGTATCTGCGGGTTGAGCGTCACGTTTTCCAGGTAGGCCCGATCCAGCAGGGGCGCGACGCCGATCGGGTTTCGCATGCCCGGCACATTGGAGGTGACGGCGCAGTCGCCGAACGAGACGAGTGTCTTCGTGCGCTCCCGGACCAACTTGATCTTGTGGAGGTCATCCTCGCTGGACACGGCCCCCTCGACCAGGCAGACATCGACGTTCTCCGGGAATTCCTTGAAGTCGACTAAGGGACCGTACACGAGGTCGGCTCGCTCGAAGATGTCGAGCAGGCGCTCGTCCATGTCGATCAGGGACATGTGGCAGCCGGAGCAGCCATCAAGCCAGACGGTCGCGACCCGTGGCTTGCTCACTGCCCACGCTCCTCTTTCACGACCTTGAGCCACGGCAGGAAGGGCCGCTGTCGCTTGCTGCCCGAGGCAACCGCGCGCCCCTTTTCGAACAGGGCCCCGGTCGGGCAGACCTGAACGCACTTCCCGCAGCTCGTGCAGGTCGTGGAGTCGCCCCATGGGATTCCCATGTCCGTCTGAACTCGTGTATCGAGGCCCCGGTTCATGACGTCCCAGGTGTGCGCGCCTTCGATCTCGTCGCATACCCGGACGCAGCGCAGGCAGAGGATGCAGCGGTTGTGGTCAATGGCGAAGAGTCGGTGGCTGGCGTCAATGTCGACCTTCGGGCTGATCCGCGGCAAATCGAAATGGGTGAGCTCCAGATCGGCGGCCATGTCCTGCAACTCGCAGTGGTTGTTGGCCACGCAAACCGCGCAGACGTGGTTACGCTCGACGAACATCATCTCGGTAATGGCCCGGCGGTACTCCAGGAGGCGCTCGGAGTGGGCCGTGACGTCCATGCCCTCGACAATCGTGGTCATGCAGGCCGCTGCGAGCTTCGGTGTGCCTGCGATCTCAACCATGCAAAGGCGGCAGGCGCCGCGATCGTGGATCCCTTCGAGGTGGCACAAGCCCGGGATGTCGATCCCGTTCTCCTCGGCCACCTCCATGACGGTCTGGCCCTCCGAACCGGCGACATCCCTGCCGTCGATCTGAAGAGTGAAAACGGTGGTCATGCCGTAACCTCCGCCGGAGTAATCGTGCAGACGCCGGCGGGGCAGACCTTGTCCACGATGTGAGCGAGGTACTCATCCCGGAAGTAGCGCAGCGTGCTGAAGATCGGGTTGGGCGCCCCCTGGCCGAGTCCACAGAGCGCGGTCTTCTGGACAATGCCAGCCAGCCGTTCGAGCTGGGCCAGGTCGTCCAGCGTGGCCTCGCCGCGGGTGATCAGGTCGAGGAGCATGTAGAGCTGGGTCGTGCCGACGCGGCAGGGGACGCACTTGCCGCACGACTCCTCGCGACAGAAGTCCTGGAAGTACTTGGCGACATCGACCATGCAGGACGTATCGTCCATCACGATCAGGCCGCCGGATCCCATGAACGAGCCGACTTCTATGAGCGACTCGTAGCTCACCGCCATGTCCAGGAGCTGGGCGGGGATGCAGCCACCCGATGGACCGCCGGTCTGAACCGCCTTGAACGGCCGGCCATCGATGAGGCCGCCGCCGATGTCGTACACGATCTCCCGCAGGGTCATTCCCATCGGGACCTCGACCAGGCCGGTGTTTACGATTCGGCCAGCCAGGGCGAAGACCTTGGTGCCCTTGCTCTTCCCGACGCCGATCCCCGCGTACCACTCCGAACCCTTGCGCAGGATCGCGCCCACGTTGGCGAACGTCTCGACATTGTTGATGAGGGTCGGGCAGTCCCACAGGCCCTGGACCGCCGGATACGGCGGCCGGGGTCGAGGTGTGCCGCGGCGGCCCTCAACCGACGCGATCAGGGCGGTCTCCTCGCCGCATACAAAGGCGCCGGCGCCGAGCCGGATCTGGACGTCGAAGTTGAACGAGGTGTCGGCAATGCCGGCGCCGAGGAACCCAGCCCGCTGGGCCAACCGAATGGCCAGCCGGAGGCGGGACACGGCCAGCGGGTACTCCGCGCGGCAATAGATGTAGCCCTCGCTGGCGTGGACAGCGAAGGCCGCGATGGCCATGCCTTCGAGGATGGAGAACGGGTCGCTCTCGAGGACGCTGCGGTCCATGAACGCGCCGGGGTCGCCCTCGTCGGCGTTGCAGATGACGTACTTCTGGGCACCCTGGGCCTTGGCCACGGTGGTCCACTTGAGGCCCGTGGGGTAACCTGCGCCGCCACGGCCGCGCAGGCCGCTGCGGGTGATCTCCTCGCGGACGTCGGTGGAGGTCATTTCGGAGAGCACGCGCTTGAGGGCTTCGTAGCCGCCACGGCCGACAAAGTCGTCGAGGCTCTCGGGGTCGATCCGCCCGAGGTTCTCAGTGGCCACCCGGAGCTGCTTCTCGAAGAAGGGGCCCTGCGGCTGGCGCGTGTCGGTCGACTTGACCTTCTTGAGGGCCTTGATGATGCCCTCGACGTCATCGGGCTTTACGCGCTCGAAGAGCTGGGCCGTCTCGGCGATCTCGACGAGCGGGCCGGCAGCACACAGGCCGAGGCAGCCGACACGCTTGATCAGCACGTCGGTCAGGCCGGCCTCCGCGGCACGCTCGCCGAGGCGAACGGTGATGTCGTGGGCCTGAGCTGACATGCAGCTGGCGGCCTCGCACACGTACGCCGACGCGCGCGGTGGCTGCTCAGCGATTTCTTCCGTGCTCACGCGGCGGCGGATGGATCGCGCTGCGGAGGGCATCTCGCTCACATCGCCTCCAGCTGGGCAACGAGCTCGGCCGCAGTTACCTTGCCCTTGACATCGCCGTCGACGATGACCGCGGGCGCCAGGCTGCACGCGCCGAGACAGCGCGCCGTCAGGATCGAAATCTTGCCGTCCGCGGTGGTCTCCTTGGGCTTGACGTGGAGCGCGCGGTCGAGGCCGACCAGGATTTCCTTCGCGCCGTTGATGTAGCAGGCTGTTCCCGTGCACACGACGCAGGTATGCTCGCCCTGCGGCTTCAGGGTGAAGAACGAGTAGAAAGTTGCGACGCCGTAGACGCGCGAATGGGGCACGCCGAGCGTGTCACCCACAAAGTTGAGGGCCTCGGTGTCGAGGTACCCGAATGCCTCCTGGGCGGCGTGGAGGGCCTCGATCAGCGCGGAAGGGCGATCGCCCATGCGGCGCATGCGCGTCTCGACGATCTTCCAACGCTTGTCGTCGGTTGGCGCGGGTGGCTTAGGGTGCAGGACGGGCATTGCCCTTCCTCCAGTGCGGCGAACAAGGGAGCACCGAGAAAAGCCGCTTTGCGCGTTTCGCAGGATCTGACTGATACTCTCGGAGCGGTCGACTAGATGATACGAAGCCGGATCGGCCGCTCCGTGGGCCGCTCTTCCCGACTCCGGGGGCCGTATCTCCCCTGTCCTGCCGGGCCAGCCGGCCCGGAGCGTCCTGGGCCAAACCAATGGCCTTCATCCCTGGGCGCTCCACTGCTGCTCCCCGGGAGGCGTTCCAGGCGAATGTGGCCCGTTGGGCCCAAGTGACGGTCCACCGGTGCCTCGCCCAGCTCCGTGGCGGAACGACTGGGCAGATGAGTAGACGGCTGACCCTCGGATGCACGAACATGCGCGAACGGTCGTGAGATGGTGAGGCTGGCGCTCCTCGAGCGTCGGCCGCGCGCAACGATCCAGTTGCGGTCCCACGCGGTCGTCTTTGCCCGCCAGGGAGGGTCGCGATGAGCATCACTTTTGAGCACGTCCCGCATCCGCATATCGCCACGCGGGCGAAAACGGGGGCGTCGAGGACTCGCGACCAGCACCTCGGGGTCAACGGCAAGATCGCGGTTATCCTCACCACCGCCGTGGGGACGATGTGGTGCGCCTACGCATTCGCGGCTCTCGCGCTGATCGTCCTGCCTCAGGCAATCCAGGGGGGCCTCCTGACCCTAATTCAGTGGCTGAGCCAGACGTTCATCCAGTTGGTCATGCTGTCGGTCATCATGGTCGGCCAGAACGTGCTATCACGAGCGTCGGACAAGCGGGCTGACATGACGTACAAGGATGCCGAGGCTACCTTCCACGAGTCCAAGCAGATCCAGGCGCACCTGATGGAGCAGGACCGAGCGGTCAACGAGCTGCTCGACAAGGTCGCGAAGCTGGAGGCGGCTCTGGCCAAGCGGTAGGGGGCACGCGGCTCGGCCCAGGCGTTCGTCATGCGCGTCGCAACGGGGTGGCCCGCGTTTTGACGGTGTAACCGGGAAGCGCTACTAATCACCAATGCTTCTGCTCATAGTGGTCGCCTTCGTTGGCGGGCTCGTGACCGCAGTCTCGCCATGCGTTCTGCCGATCCTGCCCATCGTGCTGGCAACCGGAGCGGGTGGCGATCGGCGCCGGCCATACCTGGTGATCGTCGGGCTGATCGCCAGTTTCTCCTTCTTCACCCTGGCCAGCGTCCAGCTCATCAGCGCGTTGCATCTGCCCAGCTCCACGCTTCGTGACGGCGCCATCGTTGTCATCGCGGTCTTTGGCATGACCCTGCTCGTGCCCGCCTTGACGACCCGTTTCGAGCGAGCCACCGCCCGAGTTCCAGCGATCGGCGCCCGGCTCGCCCATACCGGCGGCACTGGAGTGGCCGGCGGACTCATCACCGGCGTGGGCCTGGGCCTCGTCTGGACGCCCTGCGCCGGACCGATTCTCGGGGCCATCACGAGCCTGGCCGTTACCGCCCCGGGTTCGGGCGCCACCCTGGCTCTGGTCGTGGCGTATTCGATCGGCGCTGGGCTGCCACTGCTGGCGATTGCCCTCGGCGGTCGAGCGGCCTTGGCGCGCCTGCATCTGCGTTCGGCGGCGGGCTGGGCGAACCGAGCGCTCGGCATCCTGGTGCTGGCGACGGCCGGCCTCATGGCAGTGGGCGCCGACACCGCACTTTCGGCCGCGCTCACCGACGGACTGCCCAACTGGACGGGCACGCTTCAGACACTCGAGCGGTCTAGCTCTGTTCAGTCGGCGCTCGGCGACCTAAGCGGGGGCGGCTCGACCTCATCCTCAGTTCCCGGCCAGAACCAGGGCAGCGGCCCACTCGCGCCCGATTTCACCGGCATCGACCACTGGCTCAACTCGAGTCCGCTCACCATGGCGGGCCTCCGCGGCAAGGTCGTGCTGGTCGACTTCTGGACCTACTCATGCATCAACTGCATTCGGACCCTGCCGTATGTCGAGAGCTGGTACCAGAAGTACGCAGCCGACGGCTTGGTCGTGGTTGGCGTGCACGCTCCTGAGTTCGCCTTCGAGCACGACACCGCCAACGTAACGGCGGCCATGGCCCGCTTCGGCATCACCTATCCGGTCGCCCAGGACAACGAGTTCAAGACCTGGGGCGCCTACGACAATAACTACTGGCCGGCCGACTACCTGATCGACGCGGGCGGCCACATTCGAGATAAGCACTCCGGCGAGGGTGACTACGCCAAGACGGAGGCTTCGATCCGAGCCCTCTTGGCCGAAGCCGGTGCGGCGGCCCTGCCAACTCCCGGGTCCTCCTCCGAAGCGCCGCCATTTGGGATGGGCCAGACGCCCGAGACCTACCTCGGGAATGAGCGTTCGGGCGTCCTCGCCAACCGCGGCGCGACCCCGGGCGGGATCGGCAGCTTCACCTTCCCCGACGGGCTATCAGCCGATACATTCGGGCTCAAGGGCACGTTCGACATCCAGCCCCAGTACATCGTCGCGACAACGACCGGCGACCAGCTCGAGCTCTCGTTCCAGGCCCGCGACGTATACCTGGTTATGGCGGCCGACTCGGCGGTGTCAGTCACGGTGAAGGTGACCGGCGCGGACGGCGGCAAAGGGACCGAGGACGTGGCCGCCGACGGCTCTCTGACCGTTGGCTCGGCACGGCTCTACCACCTCGTGCATCTGCCAACCGCCGCGCGCGGAACGGTGACGGTCACGTTCAACGCCCCAGGCGCCCGCGCCTACGCCTTCACCTTCGGCAGCTGACGAACACCCGGCTTGCCCGTCACTGGGCGACGGTCGCGGGTCGGGTACGCCCGTCGTCTGAAGGCGGCCGATTCGAATTGACACCGCCGGCTGTTGTAACCTGAAGGCTCGAGTTAAGCAGCCTTCTAGCGAAGGAAGCACGGCCTAGCGAGCCGGTTGCGTCCGGAGCGAAAGTTGAAGGCGGCAGGAGACGCGTCCCGTGGCTAAACCCGAAATTGCGACGCCGCCCCGGCATATCCGTGGCACCACCTTTGCCGATACATCGCATTCGCCGTCCCTGGCTGAACTGGTCGGCTACGAACGCGCCGCCGACGTCATCGACTTCTGCTTCATCGCCAACCCCTACTACCCCACGCCGGAGATGGTCGAGGCGCTGCAGGCGAGCCTCCCGACGCTGATCAAGTGTTACCCCTCCAGCAACCCCGCCACCACGCAGCGGGCCCTGGCCGAGGTCCTGGACGTGGATCCGGACGACCTGATCGTCGGCAACGGCGCGACCGAGTTGATCGTGCTGATCAACGAGGTCCTCGTCGATCGGATCGCCGTTCCGGTTCCGACTTTCGGCGAATACATCGAGAAGCTGCGCGATCCTGCCTCCGCTGGGCTATTCGTCCTGGACCGCGAAAGACGCTATCAACTGGATTTGAGCGAGTACCTGGCCTGGGTTCGCGAGCGTGACCTCAAGGCCCTGGTGGTGGTCAACCCGGGCAATCCAACTGGGCAACTCTTCTCGCGCAACGAGATGATCGAGTTCCTCGAGGAAGCCCGCGACATGGACCTCGTCATCGTCGACGAATCGTTCATCGATTTCGCGGGCGAGCCGAGCCCCAGTCTGCTGCCGGTCGCCGACCGCTTTCGAAACCTGCTAATCGTCCGCAGCCTCAGCAAGCACTACGGCGTGCCGGGCCTGCGACTGGGCTTCTGCTACAGCCGCAACCGGGAGATGATCGAGAAGCTGCGGCGTCTGGTTCCTACCTGGCACTTGAACATATTGGCCGAGTACTTCCTGTCCCTGCTGCCGGGCACGGAGGCTGCCTACCGCGACTCACTGGAGCGGGTGACCGCCGACGTCATACGGCTCGAAGCCGACCTGTCGACTATCAGCGGCATATCGGTCTACCCCACCGGCTCCAACTTCGTACTGTTCCGAATCGAAGGCGAGATGACGGCGGCCGAGCTTCAAGCCAGCCTGCTACTCGACCATCTGATGTATGTCCGCGACTGCTCGAATAAGGTGGGCATGGACGACCGCCACGTGCGCGTCGCTTCTCGGGGCCGCCTCTCCGACGCCCGCCTGGTGAAGGCCCTCCGGGCCCTGCTCGGGTAGCCGGCGCCGCCACGCCAGCCGCTGGCTGAGCCGATCCGGCTCGGCCAGCTCCGCTCGAAACGAGTGCGGGCCACACTTGAAGGGGCCGCTCGGGTAGCCGGACAGTACCTTGCGGACCTCTCCGAGGGGCCGTTATTCCCTATCGATTAACTCAGCAAATAGGGCTCACTATGCAGGTGAGCAATTCTGAGCTGGCAACTCGGGAATCGATAGATCGAATGGCCAGGGCGGCCCCCATTCGTCTGGTCGATGCTGCCGCGGGAGAGCCGCTCAGGATCCTGGCCGTTGAGACGTCCAGACAGGGCGCGCTGGCCCAGGAGGGGCTGGGCGTAGGGGCCATCGTCAGCGTGGAGCGGAGACTGGCCCTGGGCGGGCCGATCATCCTGCGCCTTGGACGGGCAAGGCTGGCAATCGCCAGAAGCGTAGCCGCGGCCATTCTCGTGCAGCCTGCGTCTATGGAGCCGAGCCAATGAACTGCCACTCCATTTCACAGAGCGACCGCGGGAGCCTCGATCTGCCGGTCGTGGCGCTGGTGGGGCGGCCAAACGTCGGCAAGTCAACGCTCTTCGGCGTCGCGACCGGGCGGTTCGTCGAGACCGTAAATGCGCCCGGAACGACGGTAGCCTCCGAGCGGCGACTCGTCCACACGACCAACGGCGACGCATATCTGGTTGACCTTCCGGGCACGCTCTCCCTGGACGACTCGCCCGCCGGCGGCGCGCCGTTCTGGCGCGACCTCACCGAGACGCGGCCTGACTCGATCCTTGTCGTGGGCGACGCCGGCGATCTCCGGCGCCACCTGCCGCTGGCTCTGGCGTGTCGGGATCTCGGCCTGCCGATCGTCTTCGCCGCCAACCTGGCAGACGAGGCAACCGCCCGTGGGATCGAGATCGACGAAGGACGGCTGAGCCAATTGCTGGCCGCGCCGGCGCACACCACGACGGGCCGCAGCGGCCGGGGAGTGGCCGAGGTCGTGGCCCAGGCAGTGAAGCTGGCGAACCGGCGGCGCGCCCGCCTGGCCGGTGCATCGCCGCGTGGCACAGCCCCCGCCCGCCTCTACGGCCCAGCTCTGGAGCGCAGATTGGACGAACTGGCCGCCACGCTGCCGACCAACCGCTCGCTCGGCGCAGCCGCGCTGGACACGGCGGGTTGGGGCCTTTCGGCGCTTGTCGACGAGCGCGTTATCTCGCCCCGAGGCGCGGCCGCGATCCGGCTCGGTGCCGCGCTCGAGGCAGCCCGCTGGCAGGTCGCAGCAGAGTGGACCGCGCAGGTCGAGCGGCGCCGCGAAGTCCCCACCAGGCTGGCCGACCGCATCGCCGTCTGGAGCACCTCGCTCTGGCCCGGCCTCCCACTCTTCATCGCGGTCACCGCCGCGGTCTTCGGGACGATGATGTGGGTCGGCGGAACACTCTCCACTCTGCTAACGAGTGCCTGGAGCAGCGCCGTCTCGCCCGGCTTGACTTCAGCAATCCATTCGATCGTGCCCCAAAAGGTGGTCGCCGCCGGGCTGCTGTGGGGCCTCGACGGTGGAGTGCTGGCCCTCCTTTCGGTCGGTATCCCGTACATCCTCACCTTCTACGTGCTCCTGGCAGCGCTCGAGGATTCAGGGTATTTGACCAGCGCCGCGGTTCTGACCGACCGTCTCTTCAACACGCTTGGTCTGCCGGGCCGGACGGCCATCCCGCTTCTCGCGGCAAGCGGCTGCAACGTCCCGGCTATCTACGGAACCCGCGTCCTGTCGAGTCGCCGCGAGCGTCTCCTCGCCGCATTCCTGGTGACCATGACGCCGTGTTCCGCCAGATCGGCCGTGGTCGTCGCCGCAGTGGCCCCGTTTGCGGGCCCGGTGGCCGCCGTGGGCGCGTTCGGCCTGATCGCCGCCATCACTTTCGCCTCAGGCCTGGCGGCCAACGCTCTCGTCCCGGGTCGCCAGCCTGCCATGGTCCTGGAGCTGGCCCCGATCCGCCGGCCCATAGCTCGCCAGGTGGCGCGCAAGGCCTGGCGCCGCTTCGCCGAGTTCATCAGGAGCGCGGCTCCGCTGATGCTCGTAGGCTCGGTTGCCTTGGGGCTCCTCTACGAAAGTGGCCTGGTATGGGGCGCAACGGCCGTCCTCGACCCGATCGTCAAAGGCTGGCTCGGCCTGCCATCCATCGCCGGCCTCGCCCTCGTCTTCGCCTTCCTGCGCAAGGAACTGGCCCTCCAGCTACTCGTGGCCCTGGCCGTGGTCCAACTGGGCGCCCAGGCGGCCAACCTCGGCTCGATCATGTCACCGGCCCAACTCTTCGTGTACGCGATCGTCACGTCGGTCTCGGTGCCTTGCGTAGCCACGCTCGCCGCCCTCAAGGGCGAGTTCGGCTGGCGGCCCGCCCTGGCGATGTCCGGCGCCACGCTGGTCATGGCCATCGTCGCCGGTGGCATCCTGGCCCGAGTCTT
>JANYJI010000003.1 GCA_025358525.1 Chloroflexota bacterium
CCAGCCCGATGCCCAGCCCGACACCCAGCCCGACGCCCAGCCCGACACCCAGCCCGACACCCAGCCCGACACCCAGCCCGACACCCACGCCTTCACCATCGGCTGCGGCATCGGCGTAAGTCCTAGCGGCCGCCCGCCGCATCCCACAGGCCGTGACTCGCCAGGTCGGCCTCATCGTCCCCGTCCTGACCCGCGGGTAGCTCCCAACATTCGAACTGCTCGTCGCCTGTCAGCGGGCTGCGGCGCTGGTCCATCGCGCAGTAACCCGTCCGCAGCGTGATGCCCCGCCGGAAATGGCGGCAGGTGGAGCAGGAGGTCGTGGAGCGGTGGCAGACCCAGCACCGCGCCGTCTCAGATTGCGGCGCTCCACAGTGCGGGCAACGCCAATTGACCATGACCCGATTGTAAGTGTGAGCGCTAAGTAACGTAGAAGCGCGCGCTATCACTGATTACGTCGCCACTCGCCGTCGTAACGAGCACGCTGGCGTTGCCGTTACCGACAAAAGCGCTGGAGATTTCAAATTGCCAGGTGGCCATGCCCTTGGAGTCCGTCGTCATCTGCTTCGTCATTACCGCGGGACCCGGCACCTGAATGCTGAACACGACGCTCGCGTTCGCCAGAGGACTGCCGTTGGCCGTGGTGGCGTGAATCGTTAGTGTCATCGTCGTGTGCGCTGTAGATGAGAACCTGACCGGCTTCACGACCAGGTGTGCCGCCAACAGGCCGCGGTCCCTCCTCAAACTCAGGGTGTACGTGCCGGGGTTGCCGGCCTGGTCCACGGACGTAATGTCGATCGTGTTGCTGCCCGTTACAAGAGCCACCGTCAGCCTGAACTTGCCGTCGCTACCCACGACCTGGTTGGCCGGCGCGCCGCCGATTGCCACCTCGTTTCGAATGCTGACCCTGGCCCCGGGATCGGTCTTGCCCACGACGTCAATGGACGAGGACTTCTGGAGGGTGCCCTGGGCCGGCGAACTGACCGTGATCGTGGGCGGCTTGGTATCGAGGATGTAGGTCAACTTCGGCGAAAGCTGGCCTTCGCCGGTGGGAGTGACCAGCGAGGCCACGTAGACGTTCTGGCCCTCGGTCAGGGTCATCTCCTGGCTCACGAACCGCGACGTCGCGCCGACATTGATCTGCGCAACCTGGTGGCGGTTGTTGTCGGTGTCGATGGAGTAGATGCGGATGACATCTCCGCTCTGTCCGATTGCGCCCGCTGGCACTCTGCCCGTCAGGTTGAGTTTGCTCTGGTTGGTGTAGCCGTCGTTCGGCGGCGCATCCAAGACGGGCGTGTCCAAGGCGAGGCCGGAGGCCGGGGCTGCGGCCGGCGCGGCCTGCGACGAAAGGTGAGCCATGGCATTCCCGAAGGCCGACCCGACCTGGCTCGCGACCGTTCCCAGCAGTCCCAGCCCAAACGTGATCGTGAGCAAGCCCAAGACCAGACATAAGCCGATGGCCGCGAGGCCAATAGGAAGCGGGATCTGGGACCCGGTCCGGAGGGGTCGGTAGCGCCGCACCAGCTCCTGCGCTGGCGGTGTGCTCCGGAGCGTTCTCGATTTGAGCCGATCGCTCGCGGGCGGCTTGGGCCGGACGTGAGCGGCTCGTCGTGGTCGCATCTCCATTGCCCCTATTGTCGCATCCCGATCCGATTTGAGGCCGTCGCGGCCGAATACTCCCATGTACGACGATCCGCCGTGACGCAGGCATAACGTGCGCGCGCCGGGCGGATGGATGTACTCTGCTGCAGAGAGCGGGCGTCCAGGACCGTTCGCTCAGGTTGAGGCGACTGTGCAGGCTCGCGACCCAAAGCTCGATCGGCTCCGAGAACAGGAAGTCGGTCCCGCCACACGCCAGGCCGGAGACGTGCGGGGCCGTGTTTCGCCTGCTGCCTCGGGCCGACTCCCCTTCCGCCCCGGCCCCAGGTTTCCGCCGGGCGGCCGAGTGGCCAGGCCACTCCCGCGGCCGCAGCCCGTCCTCACCCCAACCGAGCCCGAGCGGCCGTCGCGATTTGCCGGCTATCCCGCAATGCCGGTCATTCGCAGCGGTTTCGGCTTACCGAACCTGCGCCGCAACGTCTGCCCGCATTTCTACATGACCGGCAGCCGCGGGGCAATACCGATCCAGGCGCCGCATCTGCTCAAAGCCCTTATTCGGCAGGAACAGAACGTATCGCGCTGCCAGCTCCGCGGCGGCGTGCACCTGGAGCAGGGCTATGTCAACGATGTCTGTCTGACCCCTCGCTTTAACCAGTGCGTCTTCTATGAAGACGAACTGTCGAAGGATTGACGCCGGTTTCCGACACGCGGCCCATCGATCTCGATTATCCGGGCGCCCTGGCCGCCCTGGCTGCTCGCGGTCGCTTTGGGATACGGTTGGGTCTGGCGCGAACAACGGCCCTGCTGGCCGCTCTGGGCCATCCCGAGCGTCAGTTCCGAGGAGCGCTGATCGCCGGCACGAACGGCAAGGGCAGTGTCCTGGCCCTGACCGGCGCCGCTCTCCAAGCCGCTGGCTACCGCGTCGGTGAGACGCCCAAGCCGCACCTGATCACGTACCGAGAGCGGTTGCAGGTCAACGGCGAGCCGGTGGACCGCGAATCCTTCGCCCGACTCACGGGCGAGGTGCTGCGCGTCGCCGATCGGGTTGCCCGTCGCCACGGCGAACCAACCGAATTCGAGCTGCTGACGGCGATCATCTTCCGCTGGTTCGCGGAGGTCGGTATAGACGTGGCGGTGGTCGAGGTGGGGCTGGGCGGCCGATTGGATGCGACGCACGCGTGGGACGGCGGCGTGGCCGTGGTGACCAACGTATCTCTGGACCACATGGATAGGCTTGGCGACACCGTGACCGCTATCGCCAAAGAAAAGGCCGCGATCATCATGCGCGGCGATCTGGCCGTCACCGGAGCTTCCGGGTCGGCACTCAATGTCGTCCAGCGCCGAGCCGGGAGAGTGGCGGCTCCGCTCATCGTGGCTCCGCCTGCGCCGCTGAGCGGCCTGGATCGCGACGGCATCGAGGTCGAACTGGGGCGGCTTGGACGGGTTCGAGTTGGCCTGCGGGGCCGCCACCAGGCGGCGAACGTGGCGGTCGCCGATGCCACGCTGGACGCGCTGGAGGCGGCGGGGATCGCCCACGTCTCCGGCGAGGCGCGCCGGGCCGGCTATGCGGCGGTTCGGTGGCCCGGGCGGCTGGAGTTGATCGAGGTCGCCGGCCGCGAGATCCTGCTCGACGGCGCTCACAATCCGGCCGGGGCGACGACTCTGGCGGAAGCGGTCGGCGACCTGACGCCGTTCTTGCGCCCCGGACGCCCGACCCTCATCCTCGCCATCATGGCGGACAAGGATGTTGACGGCGTCGTTCTAGCGCTGGCGGGAGCCGCGGCGCTGACCGACGCTCGGGTCATCTGCACCGCGCCGGAGGGCGGCCGGGCGCTGCCGGCGGAGGAGCTGGCGGCGCGCTGGGAAGCGATCGGTGGACACCGCGCAGAGGCGGTAGGGGAGCCGCGTCGGGCGCTCGACGCGGCGTTGGCGAGCGGCCACGGGCCGGTCATCGTGGCTGGGTCGTTGTACCTGGTCGGGGCTGCGAGGGCGTACCTGGCCCCGGACCCACACCTGGCCCCGGACCCACTCCCCTCGGAGGCGCCGTGAACATCCGAATGGACCTCGCCCACACCGAAATCGGCGGCCGCAGCTTTCACTGGGGCAGCCGGACCTTCGTGATGGGCATCGTCAACATCACGCCCGACTCGTTCTCCGGGGACGGACTGCTTGCCCCGGACGGCCGGGACGGCGCGCAGGTCAGCGCCGCGATCGTCGAGGCGGCCCTGGTCCAGGCCCGGCGCATGGTGGACGAGGGCGCCGACATCCTGGATGTTGGCGGAGAGTCGACCCGGCCCGACCACACGCCTGTTGACGCGAGTAGCGAGATCGCCCGAGTGGTGCCGGTCATCGCCGCGATCCACGCCGCCTTCCCAGCGTTGCCGATCAGCGTCGATACCGCCAAGCCGGAGGTCGCCGCAGCAGCCCT
>JANYJI010000008.1 GCA_025358525.1 Chloroflexota bacterium
CAGCCATAGCGGATCGTGCGCAGACGATCGACCTTGCGGACCGCGATCGGTGCGACCGCCGGACGAAGCGATGGCAGTGGCCGAAGCACGTTTCGTTCACTCGCCAGTCTGACCTCGGGCACCGCCACGATCTCCGAGTGGACGCGGCCGTTGACCTCAGCACACCAGGCGGCTGCGTCAGCGTTCGCAGTGCTGATGTCTAGCCAGCCGCCGGCCGGGATCACGAGATCGCTCTTGGCATAGCCCACGAGGTTCTCGACCATGCCTTTGTCATACGCCGTCAACTGCAGATGGTCTGCCGCTTCCAGCGCGATTTCGTGTGACCCATCCGTTCCATCCGCTGAGCGGAGAGGAGTTTGAGCTCGTCGGGTATGCCCACACCTGGGGCGAGCACCGGGTCTTCTTTCGGATGCCTGGGGAAACGCGGGTGCGCTCACTGCCGGCCGTCTGGACCGACGTCCAAGGACCAGATCCGTTCCTGGCGCTATCCGACGGACGGAGCTGCTTTCGAGCCGACGATCTGCGCGCTCTCGTCCATCTCGTCGATGAGCTCGACCGGAGGTGTCAATGAGATTCTGCCGCTCATGTCAGGACAATTGTGCCGCAAGCCTGAGAAAGGTCAGGATGGTCGACAGCCCTGAGGTGCCCACTTCTGAGCACGAAGGACGCTCAATCATGCAGGCCCTGACTTGCAGCCCGTGGGATGGTGGCGGCATAATGTATATGACAGTCCGCACCGAGGAGGATGCTCGTGGACACCGACCGCAAGCTCGCCGCGCTGCGTGGCCAGCACGCCGCCCATCCCGATCCAGACGCCGTTCGCGATGCGGCGTTTCGATCGGGCAACCCGTTCTTCGACCCGCACGACCTCGTCCAGGTTCGATACGAGATGTTGCGGCGGGTCCGCGACGAAGGTCACTCTGTGACCAAGACGGCGGCGGCCTTCGGTGTCAGCCGGCAGGGGTTCTATGCGAGCGCGAGCGCCTTCGCACAGGAGGGCGTGGCGGGCCTGGTCCCGCAGCGACCGGGGCCGCGGCGGGCTCACAAGCTCAGCGATCCGGTGGTCGACGCCCTGGCCGCGAGGAAGGCCCGCGAGCCTGGCCTGCGCTCAGCGGACCTCGCTCGGATTGCGGGCGAGCAGTTGGGGATCAGCGTCCACCGGCGCAGCGTCGAACGGGCGCTGGCGCGCCGAAAAAAGGGGCTCCGCCAGGGGGCCTGAGAGTCACCGCGGCGGCCGCAACCCTGGTCCGCACATACGAGGCGTTGCGGGCCGAGGCGACCGGGCAACCGGTGACGAGCAAGCCGCGCGGCCTCGCCATCCTGCGTGGCGCCGGCATGGCGGCCTGGATGGCTGCCTGCCCACCGGACCGAGCAACGCTCGTCCGGGAACGGGCGCTCCGCTCCCTTCCCACTCACAGCGGCGGCCGCGTCGGGCTCGCGCAAGAACTGGCCCCGATTCTCGTTGCGATGGCCCTCGCTTCCCGAATGACTTCCTTTGAGGTGATGCCGTGAATGCCGACCAGCACGCCAAGATCCGAGCAACCCATCTGGCCCGCTGCGCATACCTGTATGTCCGCCAGAGCACCCTGCGCCAGGTCCTGGAGAACACCGAGAGCACCAAGCGCCAATATGCCCTGCGCGAGCGGGCGGTCGCCCTCGGCTGGCCGGCAGATCGAATCGTCGTCATCGACTCGGACCAGGGGCGTTCAGGCGCCGACAGCGACCGCGAGGGCTTCGCGCGCCTGGTCGCTGCGGTCGGCCTCGGCGAGGTCGGGGTCGTCCTCGGTCTGGAAGTCAGCCGCCTTGCCCGCAGTTCGACCGACTGGCACCGGCTGCTCGAGATCTGCGCGTTGACCGACACCCTGATCTGCGACGAGGACGGTCTCTATGACCCGGACCACTTCAACGACCGGCTCCTGCTCGGTCTCAAAGGGACGATGAGCGAGGCCGAGCTCCACATCCTGCGGGCGCGCCTGCTCGGTGGCCAGCGGGCCAAGGCCGCAAGGGGCGAGCTCGAGATGCACCAGCCCGTCGGCTATGGTCTCGATCCGGTCGGCCGGGTCGTGCTCGATCCCGATGCTGCGGTCGTGGCTGCCGTGCGAACCTTCTTTGAGACCTTCCGGCGGACTGGCTCGGCGACCGCGACCGTGCGTGCCTTCCGCGAGCAAGAACTCCTTTTCCCTCGCCGCCTGGTGAGCGGTCCTCATGCCGGCGAGGTCGCATGGGGTCCGCTCCTCCATAGCCGCGCCCTGCGCACCCTCCAAAACCCGAGGTACACGGGCGCATTCGTGTACGGGCGGACGCGCGCGAAGCGAACTGCGACCGGTCGCGAGTCCCGGATCCGTCTGCCGCGCGAGGAGTGGCACACCCTCCTGCTCGACCGCCATCCTGGCTACCTCAGCTGGGACGAGTACGAGGCGAACCTGCGCCGCCTCGCGGGCAACGCCACGGCGCACGGCACCGACCGGTTGGCCGGCCCGCCCAGAGAGGGTCCGGCCCTCCTCCAGGGCATAGCCGTCTGCGGCCGCTGCGGGAACCGGATGGGGGTTCGCTACTATCGCGCCCACGCAGGGCTCGTCCCCGAGTACCACTGTCAGCGCGAGGGGATCGAGCACGCTCAGCCGTTCTGCACGCGGATCGTCGGGGCCGGGATCGACCGGGCGATCGGCGAGATGCTCGTCGAGACCGTCAGCCCGCTGGCGCTCGGCGCAGCCCTCGATGTGGAAGCCGAACTCGCCGCCAGATCGGCCGAGGCCGACGGCCTTCGTCGAGCCGGGGTCGAGCGGGCCCGCTATGAGGCTGATCTCGCCCAGCGCCGGTATCTGCGGGTCGACCCCGACAATCGTCTGGTGGCCGACTCGCTCGAAGCCGACTGGAACGCGAAGCTGCGCGCCCTCACCGACGCGCAGGAGGCATACGAGCGGGCGCGCGAGTCTCGCCATTCGCTCGTCGATCCGGCCGAGCGGGCCCGCATCCTCGCACTCGCAACCGACTTTCCGCGGCTGTGGGCGGATCCGGCGACGCCCCAGCGGGAGCGCAAGCGGATGCTCCGCCTGCTCGTCGAGGACGTCACCCTGGCGCGCACGAACGAGATCGTCGCCCACGTCCGCTTCCGCGGTGGCGCGGTCCGAACGCTCCGCCTTCCGCTTCCCCTTGGCGCACCCGATCTGCGGCGGACCGATCCGGCCGTCGTCGCCACCCTCGACCGCCTCCTCGATGATCACACGGACGCCGAGGCGGCCGAACTCCTCAACGCGGGCGGCCTTGCGCCGGGCGTCGCGACGCGCTTCAACGCTGGCATCGTGGCCGATCTGCGCCGCAAGTACGGGCTCGCCGACCGGTTCAGCCGCCTGCGCGCTCGCGGCCTGCTGACCCTGCCTGAGGTCAGCGAGTTCCTGGGCGCCCATCCCAAGACAGTCAATGCCTGGGCTCGCGGAGGCCGCATCCCGTCAGTCCTGGTCGCCGACAACGGCAAACGTCTCTTCCCGCGGCCGGAGCTGCACCGCTCGTGTGGCTGGTGCGGCGGCCCTATTCCGGCACGGCCTTCCCTCCGGAGCGGCAAGAAGTGGTGCAGTATGTCCTGCTGTCAGAAGGCATACCGGAACCGCCAGCGGATCGCCGCGTGTGAGGATTCGTCGCCCGGAACGGCCAATGAGGTGCAGTCAGTTGCATAAGCCTTGGACTCGGGATCTGCCGCCTCGCAGAAGTCCGGCCGGAAGCCATAGTGCAGGGCGAAGGCAACGTATCCGGGAGCCGGCACCACGACATTGGCCACGACTCCGCCCTTGAGACAGCCCATCCGGTCGGCTAGGACGATGGCCGGCACGCCGCCGATCGTCTCGAAGCATTCCGCCAGGAGAGCCAGGGTGGTGGCCTGATCTTCGCGCTCGGCAAAGCGCACGAACCGCACCCGGCTCCAGGCCAGAACGGCGCAGAAGACGTGAATGCCGTTCTCGGTGCCCCAGTCGATGACGAGGTGCTCGCCGGGGATCGGAACCCAGGGTCGATACACCCGTCGGTGGTGCCGCCACGTGGCCTTGGCTTCCGCGACGGCTCGGCGCAAGTGACGTGGTGAACCCCGATATCCGGCAGCCTGGCACGCAGGCATCAATCGCTTGGCGCTAATCCGGCCGTCGGTGGCCCGCACCCTTTCGGCGATCAGGTCCGCGAGCGCATCAGTTGTCTTGGGCCGTGTCGGCCGCTCGGTCGGGGGTTCCGAGCGGCGTTCGATCACCCGGCGAACGGTCTTCGGCGTGGTGCCGCAGAGTGCCGCCGCAGCCCGGAAGCTGCCGAGTTCGTTGTATGCGGAGACGATGTCCAACTGGTCCCTCGCTGTCTTCACAATGGCTGTCCCTCGGGGTTGCCGATGGCGGAGTAGAACACCACCAATGTGCTTCCCCGGGGGA
>JANYJI010000024.1 GCA_025358525.1 Chloroflexota bacterium
GCAGATCGGCGTAGCCGTTCACTACGGTGAGGAGGTTGTTGAAGTCGTGGGCCACGCCGCTGGACAGGCGCCCCAGTGCTTCCATCTTGGAGGCCTGGCGGAGTCGGTCCTCGAGAGTCCTGTGCTCGGTGATGTCCTCGACCGTGCCGACGGCGAGTTCCAGCTCTCCAGTTCCATCTCGCACCGGCGAGACATGGACTCTGGCCCAGATTTCGCGCCCGTCCTTGGTTATGTATCGTTTCGAGAGCTCATAGCCGTCGTTCTTGCCTTCGAAAAGGTCGCCGAGCAGCCTCTGGCTAGCCTCGACATCGGCCGGGTGGGTGTAATCGTTGATCCCGAGTTGTGCCAGCTCGTCCTTGTCGTAGCCCAGTAGTCGCTCGAAGGCGGCGTTGCTTTCGAGCGATTGACCGTCACGAGTAACCAGCAGCATGCCCAATGAGGACTGATCGAAGACTGCCCGAACCCTCGCCTCGCTGGCTCGCAGGGCCCTCTCGGCCTCCTTCCGGGCGGTGATGTCGCGGGCCACCAGCTCGACGGCCGGCCGACCGTTGTAGGTGACCGGCGCGGCGACCACCTCCACGTCGAACGGCGTACCGTCAAACTTCAAATGCCGCTCCTCCGCCATCGGCACTGACTCGCCATGAGAGAGCATCCGGACGACTCGCTCTCCGACAAACTGCTTGCTCTCGGGCGCCACCCACTCCAGTAACGGGCGGGCAAACATGATGTCGGCCGATTGGCCTCCGTACAGCTCCACGGCTGCCCGATTGACAAAGACGGCTCGGCCATCCTGGTGGATCACAACCGGGTCCGGGAGAACCTCCAGCAGGGTCTCGAAGCGCGACTCAGTCTCGGCCATCTCGCGAGCGGCCTGGCGACCCCGGATTGTCTCGGCTCCTGTGGCCACCACAAATCGGAAGCCATCGATGTCGACGAGGCGGCCGGTCCAGGACACCCGCGCCTTCCGACCGTCCTTGCGGAGCCACTGAGCCTGGAACTCGACGCTGTGCTCGACACCTGAGATCAGCCGGTCCAACGCGTCCTGCGCGACCGCCCGGAGATTCGGACGAAGCCGCATGACCCACCACAGGGACTGGCCCACAACGCCGGCCAGGGGCTCGCCCGACGTTTCGTCGCAGCGCTGGTTCCACAGCCACAGGTTGCCGTCTGGAAGGGCCACGACCACGAGGGCGTCGACCGCATCGATGACCCGTTGGACGACGTCCGCTCGTTGGGCAGCAAGGGCAGCCGACGGCGCAGCAGTGCTGGCGCCCGATGCGGGCGCGCGGCGGGAGGCTAGACGCAGGAACTGGATCCGCATTGAGAGTGGATCGTACAGGCCGATAGATAGGTCTGCCAGGCCCTTGCGCCGAGCCTGGCCTCCACCGGGTCTTCACGAGGGCTCGTCGCTGCTGGCGGACGGTCCAACCTGTAGCATCGACGTATGCCACCGCACCGCGTCACCCGCGCATCTTCCGTCGATCTCGGACAGCAGCCTGCGTTCGTGCCACCACCGGAGCGCCAGCCGCTCGCGGCCCGCATGCGCCCTCGATCAATGGACGAGGTCGTGGGTCACGGACAACTCATCGGTGAACGCGGCACGCTGCGCCGGGCCGCGGAGCGCGGCCACCTTGGCTCCCTGCTCTTCTGGGGCCCGCCCGGCAGCGGCAAGACAAGCCTGGCACGGGTCCTCGCAGCGGCCGTCGGCGCGCGGCTCGTCACTATATCGGCCGTCATGAGCGGCGTTGCGGAGGTGCGAGCCATCGTCGCCGAGGCGCGGGAACGGCTAAGCCTCAACGGCGACCAGACGATCCTATTCATCGACGAGATCCATCGCTTCAACAAAGCTCAGCAGGATGCGCTGCTGCCGCACGTGGAGGACGGCTCGGTCACTCTCGTAGGCGCCACGACTGAGAATCCATACTTCGAGGTCAACTCGGCCCTGCTGTCGCGTCTGCGGGTGTATCGCCTCGAGCCACTCACCGACGAAGACGTTGGGACGGTGGTGCGGCGGGCCCTTGCCGACGCTGAACGTGGCCTTGCCGGCGTACTCGGGCCAGCCGGGGGCGTGGCCCTGGCGGACGAACCGTTCGAGCATCTTGTCGGCCTCTCGGCTGGTGACGCACGCCAGGCCCTGAACGTTCTGGAGAGCGCTGTCTCGATTGCAGAGGCGGACGAGATACGCGACGCGGAGGGCCGAGTCGCGCCGCGCCTGACGGACGTCGAGGCCGCGGCTCAGCAACGCGCTCTCGCCTACGACCGCGCCGGAGACGGCCACTACGACACCGTCAGCGCGTTCGTCAAGAGCATCCGCGGCAACGACCCGGACGCAGCCCTGTACTGGCTGGCGTCGATGATCGCAGCCGGAGAGGACCCACGCTTCATCGCCCGGCGGCTGATCATTCTGGCCTCGGAGGACGTGGGTCTGGCCGATCCACGCGCTCTGGAGGTGACCGTTGCCGCCGCGGAGGCTCTGAATTGGGTCGGCCTGCCGGAGGCGCAGTACGCGCTGGCCGAGGCCACCGTCATGCTTGCGGTCACCACCAAGAGCAACGCCGTCGGGAGGGCCTACTTCGGGGCCATGGCGGACGTCCTCGCCCACGGGTCGCTGCCCGTTCCCGCTCACCTCCGATCAGGAGCAGCCGGCCGCCGCAGCTATAGATATCCACATGAATTCGCTGGCAATGACATCGAGCAGCAGTACCTGCCGGATAAACTGGTAGGCAACCGCTACTACTTCGCTGGCGACCAGGGCGCGGAAATCAAGATCGGTGAGCGTCTCGACCGGCTGGCCGTGGCCCGCACCCAGTTAGCAACGCGGAAGCGGCCGATCGCCGGCCAACCCAAGTCGGACGCGATGGCTGCCGGCTCTGAGGGGATGCGACGTCGGCAGAAGAACCTCAGCGCTCTCGCCGACGAGCAGCGCCGGGATGCGGACGGGTAGACCCTTCAAGGCCCTTCGGGGCACTTCCAGGTCCCTCGATAGGTCAGCTGTCCTAGTGCGATGGGACCTACTCGAAAGGGTCCTTGCGATGCCGACGCTGCCGTCCCAGCCTTGGCTTGGGAGTCGCCGATCGACAGGTCGCATCCTCCCAGCCAAGACGGTTGGCAAACCAGGGAGAAGATCTCACGCGCGGCGCGTGGGACGGCGGCAAGTTCATCCGGGCTGCACCGAATCCAAGACGGCCAGCGTGGTGGCGCCATTACAGACTTTGGACGGCCGGCCGAATACTCACTTGCGTCTTCAAGGTTGCATGGGGAGCGCCATGTCTCGAGCGCACGCAGTCGCGCCTATGGTCGGCGCGGAGGCTCCGTTTCGCGGACCAGTGTCACCAGCGAGGCGGCACGCCCCAGGACCATCACGGCGCCTGGCGCACCCTTCCACGACCTGCTACCTCGAGCGAGCGCTGCTGCTTTGGCCACGCCTAGACCGGGCGAAGATCCGCAAGATTTCCAACAACCCCGTCCGGATAGCCGAGCTCGTGGAGCGGCGGACATCGCAGCCGTTCGACGTGATCCTGGCCATGCTGACGAAACATGCCCCGGCTTTGACCGGGCCGACTGACGAGTCGTCGGGCTTTGATGTCGACCGGCACCGGATCGCCCACGTAGCCCTTCGGGTCGTCAGGGGTGAGGAAGGCAGCGAAATCCAGTTCCAGGATCTGCCGCCCGCCTGACGCCGCGGCTGGTGGCCCGCATCTGGCCGGACCGGGTCCCTTTCGGCCGCTGGCTCCGGGCTATGGCTCCAGCTCGAGAGCACGCACGTGCTTCGGCCGAAAGATCGCGATGGGCGGGCGATCGAAGACCGCGACTCGGGTCACGCCGAGCCGCTCAGCCGTTGCCACGAGCACGGCATCGGTCAGGCGCGGCCGGTATTCCGTGGTTTCACGCATCAGTTCCATGGCCCGCATAAGATCGCCCGTGGTTGGCGCCACCACCTTGACAGCACCGCTGCCGATCGACTTTAGCAGCGCGAACGTGGCCCGCAGCCCCAGCTCCCGCTGAAGCAGGAGATCCAGCTCCCCGAGTGTCAGCGCCCCGATCACGAGCGGTTCGTCGACGCGTTCAAACCACGCCAGGGCCGCCCGATGGTTCAGGTCCGACTGATCGGCCGCCGCCAGGACCGCGCTCGAGTCAAGAAGAATGGCCATCTCTAGAGCTCGTCCGGACCGGGACGAAGACCGGCCTCGCGACGGGCAATGGATCGGCCATCGAGCGACAACCGCCCGTGGTCGCTCCGTCCCACGGCAAGGAATGAAAGGTCGGGCGCCGTGTCGTGCGCCTCCAGATACGCCTCGACGGCCGCCGTCAGGACCGATGTCTTGGTCAATCCACTGCGAGCCGCGAAACGATCAAGCCGCTCGAGGAGATCCGCATTCATCAGGATCGTGGTTCGCTTCTGCATATGCGGTCATATATACCACACTGGGCGAGAGCGGAATGTAGCGCTAGCATTCCGAGGCAACCAATACTTCCGTTCCCGCTGAGAGGTGGACACAGTGAACCGCTTCGAGCCCAATCTACGCATCCCTGGCCCGACCTCCCTGCCGGACGCCGTCCGCGAAGCCGGCGCCCGACAAATGGTCAACCACCGCGGTCCCGAGTTCGCGATTCTGCAGAACCGCGTGATCGACCGCCTCAAGACGTTCTACAAGACCCAAAACGACGTCCTGATCCTCACCGCCGCGGGCACGGGTGGCCTCGAAGCGGCGGTCGTCAACTTCCTCTCCCCCGGCGATAAGGTCCTCTCTGTTACCGTCGGCGCCTTTGGCGATCGCTTTGCCAAGATCGCTGCCACTTACGGCGCAGACGTGACCAAGGTCGCCTCTGAGTGGGGTAGGGCCGCCGATGCCGTCAAGGTTCGAGAGACCCTTGAGGCGGCCGGACCGTGGAAGGCCGTTCTCCTGACTCAGAATGAGACGTCCACGGCCATCACCAACCGAATCGCGGAGCTGGCCGCCACCGTCAAGGCCGTCGCCCCCGACGCGCTGATCATTGTTGACGCAATCAGCGGCCTCGGGGCGGTCCCATTCGAGACGGACGCTTGGGACCTGGATGTCGTCGTCAGCGGCTCCCAGAAGGCCTGGATGGTCGCCCCCGGCCTGTGCTTCGTATCGGTCTCGCCGCGTGCCTGGGAAGCGGCCGCCGTGGCCAAGATGCCGAAGTTCTACTTCGACCTCGCCGCCCACAAGACCAGCGCCGAGGCCGGCCAGACGCCGTGGACACCGGCCGTGGCCGTCATGTTCCAGCTCGACGTTGCCCTGGAACTCATGGAGCAGGAAACGTTGCCCGAGATCTGGAAGCGTCACGCCGCTGTCGGCGCCGCAGTCCGGGCTGGCCTCACGACCCTCGGCCTTAAACTCCTCGCCGATCCGGACTACGCCTCCGACACTGTGACCGGCGCGTGGATTCCCAAGGACCTCGACTGGAAGACGTTCAACGGCAAGCTACGCAAGCTCGGCTTGGTCGTAGCCGGCGGACAGGGAGCCCTGAAGGGCAAGATTTTCCGAATCGGGCACCTCGGCCACGTCACCGTTCCGGCGATCCTCAGCGCCATGGCTGTCCTCGAACAGGCCCTCATCGAACTCGATGAACCGGTTAAGCCCGGCGCGGCCGTGGAGGCCGCCCAGGTCGCCGCACTGCAGTCCCTCGGCCTGGCCAAGTAGGAGCCCCAGATGAAGATCCTTGTTGCCGAGCCTCTGGCCAAACAGGGCCTCGAGATCCTCCGCGCGCACCACGAAGTTGATGAGAAGATCGGGCTGACGCCCGAGGAGTTGTGCGGGATCATCGGCGAGTACGATGCACTGCTGGTCCGCAGCCAGGTAAAGGTCACCGCCGAGATCCTGGCCCATGCCAGCCGCCTGGTTGTGATCGGCCGAGCCGGCGTGGGTGTGGACAACGTAGACCTCGAGGCGGCCACCAAGGCCGGCGTGGTCGTCGTAAATGCCCCGACGGGCAACACCGTCTCGGCCGCTGAGCAGACGATTGCCCTCATGCTCGCGCTGGCCCGCAAGACCGCCGCCGCCGACGCCTCAATGCGCAAGGGCGAGTGGAAGCGCAGCTCCTTCACCGGCGTCGAACTGCGCGGCCGCACCCTCGGCATTATCGGCCTGGGAAAGATCGGGCAGGCTGTGGCCGACCGCGCCCGCGGCATGGAGATGAACATTCTTGGCTACGACCCGTTCGTGACGGCCGAGCAGGCCGCCATGCACGGCGTCACGCTCGCCGACATCGACACGATCATCGCGAAGGCGGACGTCATCACCGTGCACGTGCCGCTCAACAAGGCAACGCGGGGCATCATCGGCCCCGACCAGATCGGCAAGCTCAAGCCGGGCGTTATGCTCGTCAACGTCGCCCGAGGTGGCGTCTACGACGAGGCGGCGGTGGCCCAGGGCCTGGCCGACGGAAAGATCGCCGGCGCCGCGTTCGACGTCTACGAGAATGAACCGCCCGTCGGCTCCCCGCTATTGACCGCGCCCAACACCGTTCTCACGCCGCACCTCGGCGCGTTGACGGCCGAAGCCCAGGTCCGCGTCGCCGAAGAGGCCTGCGAGCAGGTCATCGACGTCCTGGCCGGTCGCTCCGCCCGCTACGCGGTCAACGCCCCGCTGCTCACCCCGGAGACGGCCCGAGCCATCACCCCATACCTGCCGCTGACCGAGATCCTCGGTCGCTTCGCTGCCCAGTACCTCCGCGGCGGAGTGAAGACCCTCACCGTCGACGTCGCCGGCGACCTTGCCAACTGCGATGTCTCCCAGCTGACTGCGGCTGCCCTTCGAGGTATCCTCGCAAACGCAACCTCAGAGCGCGTCAACCTCATCAATGCCGGGTTTCTTGCCAAGAGCCGCGGCCTGACCGTCAACGAGCGCAAGACAAGCGACGCGGGTACCTTCGCATCGCTCGTCACCCTCACCGTCGAAGGCGATACGGGCAAGGCCGTCGTGGCCGGCACTGTAGCCAACGGCGAACCGCGCCTCGTCCAGATTGACGATAACTGGCTCGATATGGCGCCCGCTCCACTCATGCTGGTGACGCGACACAAGGACAAGCCCGGCACGATGGGTCGGATCGGCCTGATGCTCGGTGAGGCGGACGTGAACATCAGCTCTATGCACCTGGCCCGAACGACCGCGCGCCAGGATGCGTTGATGCTTCTCGCCCTCGACGACGAAGTCTCCGACACGGTTGCCTCGGCAATCCGGAACCACCCCGCCGTCCTCGACGTATGGGTCATCCGAGCCGCCACCGAACGTTGAACGCCACTCTGCTGGATACTGGGCGGCCCCGAGCTGGCGAAGAGCCCGCCTCTGGGTCCGCTCGGCTCATTCCCCCCGGCCTTGATGCAATCCTGGTTCTGCTTCGCCACGGCCAGACCCAGTTCATCGTCGACAAGCGCTTTCAGGGCGCAATGGAGGCGCCGCTGACCCACCTCGGCGAGTGCCAGGCTCGCCTGGCAGGTCGCAAGCTGGCCACGCCGGCGACGACGCCGGCGCTGCCGATACCGGACGCCTCGCCCTTCGCGATCGTGCACTCCCCACTGGGACGGGCCCGCCGCAGCGCGGAGCTTGCGGTTGAGGAGATGAACGCCGCCGGCCGCGCCACTCCCCCACTCCGCCCTGACTCGGGCTTCATGGAGATAGCCCAGGGGGGCTGGGAAGGCCTGACCGACGAGGAGATCACAGCCCGCTTCGGCGACTCGCTGGCAGGTTGGCGGCGCTGGCCCACGAGGTTTCAGGCGCCCGGCGGAGAAAACCTCCAGGCGGTCGAGGCGAGAGTCCAGACCGCGCTCGCTGCGCTATTGGCGGAGATGGCTTCGGATTCGATGGCAGGAACTCATGACCGCCATCAGGTTCTGGGCTACGGCGACGGAACGCCGGAGGAGCGGCGCTGGTCGATGGTGGTCGGCCACGGGGGTGTGTTCCGGGTCGTCGTGTGCGTCCTGCTCGGCTTACCGATGGAGCACTTCTGGAACTTCGACTTCGGTTTGGGCGCGATTACCGTGGTGGAAATCCGGGCCGGCCGGGCCGTCCTCCGGACCCTCAACTACGAGTCCCACCTGGGCGGTAAAAGTCAGCCTCAGGCCAAAGAATCGGCCGACCGAAACGCCAGTGGCGCCCTTTAGCCGAACCGCCACCCTTCAGTGTGGAACGTGGCCATGGCGACCCCCTCGCCCGGAGATCGCGTCACCACTGGCCTCTGGCAGCCGCCGCCACTACCGGCTAGAACCCGCGTCCGACGTTCCCGCATGTGGTCGTGTCAGCGTCGCCACCGGGGCCTGGCTCCATTGCCTCGACCGGCTGCTTCCGACCGAGCGCGGCCGCCGATCCTTGGCAATCGCCACACCAGTCTGAGCAGGGCTCGCCTGACCCTCTTCTGGGCAGACGCAAGCACGGCCAGGCGCTCGGCGCCTAGAACGTGACGTCCGTATGTGACCTCAACCGTCGCAGTGGCCACAACGCCCAGTGAATCGCGGGCCTTCGGGACAACGTCGGCCAGCATCCCTGCGTACTCGTAGACCGTCTGCGTGGGTGCGGGCTTGTAGCCGAGTCGGCTGGCGAGCCGGACGACGTTGCGATAGACAGCGTCGGCTTCATTGAGGCGTCGCGGGCGCCGCCGCCAGAGCACGAACAGCGCCAGGGCGATGACAGCCATAAGCAGGATCGGCACGATGACCAGGGCCGCGCCGTTGTCGGAAGTTGTCGTTGACCCGCCCTCCAGGTCGCGCGGGCTACGACTCGGCCGGCTGCGAGACGTGCCTGCCGGGTCAGAAGTCGAAGCGGGCGTTGGCGTAGAGGTGACAGCGCTACCTAGAACCAGCACCGTTGGCTGCCCCGGTCCGCCTGTGGGATCGAATGTGATCCAGCCGTACGTAGGAAAGAAGACCTCGACCCAGGCGTGCTTTTGCTGGCTGGTGACCTGTTGGACCAGGGAGTGCGGATCGGTGGCACCTGGCAGATAGCCGAGCACGTATCGGGCCGGATAGCCCTTCATGCGCATCAGCATCGTCATCGTCGTGGCGTACTGCTCACAGAAACCCTCCCGGATGTACGCGAAGCAGTCGACCGTAGAGAGCCCAGTGCAGCGCGGCATCCGGCTCGTGATGTCGGTGTTATACGTGAACCGATCCGAATGCAGGTAGTCCTGGACAGCCTTAGCCACGTCGTATTCATTGTCGAAGGCGTTGCCCTGACTCCTGGCCCAGCTCTCTATCTCGGCCAGCAGCCTTTGGCCATCGTTGCCGACCAGGCTTGCGCCCTGGGTGTATCTCCCTTGCAGCCCGGTCGGGTAGCTGCTGCCGGCATGACGCAGCCGCCACTCGGTTAGGCCGGCCCCTGAGGGGTCGATGTTGGGCACGTATGCAGAGACCGTGTAGTCCGTGGCATCGGAGTTGAGCCAAGCTACGTTGGTACTGTTCGCACCGCTGCCGACAAGGGTCCGCCGCACCCCTACGTCCACTGTGTCGGGCTCGTTGGCCACGACCAGATGCTTGATCGAGGAGTCCTGAATATGGACCACGAAGGAGACTTGGGTCCGACCTGGAGTGGCCGTGCTAACCAGATCCTGAGTGCTCGCATCGATGGTCGCGCCGGCCAGGACCAGGTCTTCATGCGAGTCCTGACCAAGCGTCCACCCGGTCGTCTGGAAGGTGTCAAAGGAGCCCATCCGCCAGTGGAAAGCGATCGACCCGCTCGGCACCCTGACGGTGAAGACCTGGTTGTTGCTTGCCTTGAAGGACGAGGCGACAGGAGAGGTGGGGCCAAAGTCGGAGTTCGGTTGGTAGCGGCTGTTTCCGCCGTTGGGCAGGTAGCCCTCCAGCCAGCCGAAAGTGTCCCGGAGGTTGGGGTTGTTGACGAAGCTGCCGAGCGGAGCAGAGCTGGCGACCGTCGTCAGGATCAGTGCTCCGGCAACTGCCGCCGATGCGAACGCGAGTCCACCCTGAAGGTGGGGCGCCTGGAAATCGTGACCCCGCCAGATCCGGTGCCGCAGCCAGCTCGACCGCTCATCGGCCGCGTGCGCCAGCAGCAGCAGAAGGAGGGCTGCCACGCTGAAAACGACGAGGGCCACGAACTGGTCCTGATTGTCGGAATTCCTCGTCAGAGCCATATTGGCGATGAGGACCACCGTCAGCACCAAGACGCCGTTCACGGAACGGTGATGGCCGAAGACGTCGTACGCCGCCGCCTGGGCCGTCCCCCAGACGACAATCCCCAGGATCAGAGCGAAGTGCCCGTATTGGAGGGTGGATACCTGGTGGCGCCACGTCAGATCGAGGTAGGCCTGGGTCACCGAGTTGGCGGTCGCCTGGAACCAGCCCCCAGGGCTCGGGCTGGCATTCGGCATGACCATTCCCACCGCCTCGATGATCACGAAGGCGCCGATGGCGCAGCCCAGCACATGCGCCAACCAGGGCGACATATCCAACCGGGCGCTCACGTAACTCCACAAGGCCGCCGCCGGCGCGATCCAGATCAAGAAGCTGGTCAGCTCGTCGCGACCAAGGACCCAGCGCGCGTTGGCGATGGACCAGGCCATCGTTGCGCATAGGATCAGCACCAGAGGCAGGCTGGCCCAACCCTCGTCGGGGCGTAATGTTTCCAGGGCGCGACCTGTCAGACCAAGCTCTTCGGCGCCGAGCTGGGGCTCCCGCCGCTGACGAACGATCTCCGGGCGAATCTGAGCGCTCATGCGAGCACCGCCCCAAGGCTGTCTCCGGCATGGACCTCATAACATTTGATGTCGTATTCGGCCAGGGCGAAGCGCAGCGCTTTCTGTTCCTGACCCACCAGCTCAGCATTGGCCTCGCCGCGCCGGCGCCCACCTTCAACCTCGTAGCTGGTCGATTCGACCGCCACCACGGCCGCCGCAACTCCGCGGGCCCGGAGCGTGGTCAGGGCTCGAACCCAGCGCCGATCCCGCGATGCCGTGATGACGACGGCGGTCATACCGCGACGGAGCCTGGGTAGACCCGTGAGAAGCATTTCCGCCAGCGGCGTACGGCCGTCGCCCTCCACCGCAGCGAGGAGCTGCATGATCTTCTGGCGCTGCCTGGGACCACGGTCGGCCGGAATGTTCACGAGGCGGTGCCCGCCCGTCGTAAGGCCGACCGCCCGATTCTCAAGAATGGCGTCATGAGCTATCGAAGCGGCCACTCGAAGCGCCTCCTCGACAGTGGAGACGTCACCTTCGCCAGCCTGCACGTCCGACTGTAGATCGACGAAGAGCCAGACGTCTGCGGTCTGCTCGAGATCGAACTCTTTGACCTGGATCTCACCGAGCCGGGCCGTGCTCCGCCAGTGGATCCGGTTGAAGCTGTCGCCGGGCGCATACGGCCGAACAGTCGTTGCCAAAGGCGTAGCCTGCATCGTCCGCTCGGGTGCGGAGTGGCTGCCCTCGAGGTTCGCGTTCGGAAGGCGCCAACGCGGCAACGGCACTACGCGCGGGAAAACGGTCACGACGGTGGGCCTTCCGACCGTGGCCGCCGCCTCGAAGAAGCCGAATGGATCGCCCGTGCGCACGACCATTGGTTCGATCCGGAACGTCCCACGGCGAGTCAACGGCACTATCGCAATCCAGGACCGCTGAGCCCAGGACAGGAGCCCCAGGGCACGGCCTGGCAGCGGCACAGGCAGATCGGTCGGGTTGTAGACCTCGAGCCAGGGCTTCGGCAGGCCACTGGCGTTCGAGATGCTGTAGGTGGTCCGCAGATCGTCACCCACGTGGCCCTGTCTGTGATCGACGCGGTATCCCGCCTCGAGATCTGCCAGTCCGAAGCGAGTCAGCACATAGCTGCCCCCGATGGCCAGGAGCCCTAGGTACACCACGTAGAAAAGGAATGGCAAGCCAGTCGAGAACGCCGCGATTAGCAGAACGACCGCGACGAGCAAGAACTGGAGGCGCCGGATCACGAGACGACCCTCCCGGACCTACTGTCGGACCGGACTGCTGGCGCCATGTTTGGCGGCGCCAGCCCGGGCCGCTTCGGCGGCGGTTTCTCCCCGGCGGTCCGTGCTCGCGCCCGTTGCATCGTTGACCGGAACGGTATTTAGGATCTCGGCCACGACCTGGCGCGGATCGATGTCGTGCATCGACGAACTGGTCTTGATAATGAGTCGATGGGCTAACGCGGCCTCGGCGAGCGCCTTTATGTCATCTGGGATGACGTAGTCGCGGCCGGTGATCGCGGCCAGCGCCTGACCGGTGCGGTACAAGGCCAAGGAGCCACGGGGCGAGGCGCCAAGGTAGACGTCAGGGTGAGTCCGAGTGGCGTTCACGATCCGGACGATGTATTCCGCAACGCTCGGGTCCACATAAACCTCGCGCACAGAAGCCTGCAAACTTCGCAGCTCGTCAACGGTCAGGACCTCCCCGAGATCGTCTAGAGGATGCGTGAGTTTCTGCTGGTCGAGCACCCTCTGTTCGTCGACCGGGCTTGGGTAGCCAAGACGAATGCGCAGCATGAACCGGTCGAGTTGGGCTTCCGGCAAAGCGAAGGTGCCTTCGTACTCGATCGGGTTCTGGGTGGCGATCACGAGGAACGGCTCGGGCATGGGGTAGGTAGTGCCGTCGATCGTGGCCTGGTGCTCTTCCATGCATTCGAGCAGCGACGACTGCGTCTTGGGCGTCGCCCGGTTTATCTCGTCGGCCAGGACCACCTGGGCCATGATCGGGCCGGGCCTGAACTCGAACTCCTGCGTCTTCTGGTTGTAGATCGAAAGACCGGTTACGTCAGAGGGCAGCAGATCCGGAGTGAACTGAATACGTCGGAAGCTACAGCCAAGGCTCTTTGCCACAGCCTTGGCTAGCATCGTCTTGCCGGTACCGGGGACATCCTCGATGAGTAGGTGGCCGCGGCAGAGCAACGCGACGAGGGTCAGGCGGACCTCCTGTCGCTTGCCGATAATCACGCGCTCGACGTTCGCTGCTACCTTCTCGCCGGTCTCTTGGATCGTGGTCATGACTCTCTCTTCAGGACTCGAGTCGGATGGTGGCCCCCGACGCGTCGCAGAGCCTTTACAGGGTCCGTGAAGCCATTCTGCCGGAACTGGCGGAAGGCCGCCTCATACTACGCCGAGACGTCTCGGCAGTTCTGAGTGTGATACGTCTGTGCCGAAGTCATCGATCCTCGCCTGGCACGCTCGCCTGACAACCGAGTGGGGCCTCTGTCCACAATGACGGAATCCGAGGCTAAGTTGTTCGAAAGCCGTGCCTGGAACTTTCCTTGCGGCTAACCTTGCAGAGAGCGGGACCTTCGGGCCCCTTCCACGAGTACCAGCGGGGCTGCTGTCGTGCCGCGCGGATCGGCGTACTCTCCACAGCGAGCGTTGCGCCGGCTTCGCCCGGCTCGGCCTGCAGGACCACGGAGCACCGATGCCCGACCTGACCGACTCATATTGCGAGCGGTGCGGCACACACTACGCCTTCGCGGCGAGTGGCCCAAAGGGCAGCTCGCTCAAGAGAGCGCGCGTCTTGGCCAAGGGCCTCAAAAGCTTTGTTCTGAACGACGGCCAGTCGCTCGGCGATTCAATCTCCATAGCCCGCCGCGAAGACGACCACGTCGACTCCAGCCGCATAACCGAAGCCTTCTACAAGACGTTCAACTTCTGCATGACCTGCCGGCAATACGCCTGCGAGCAGTGCTGGAACGTCGAGGTTGGCGCTTGTCTCTCCTGCTCCCCGAGTACAGGCAGCGCGCCCGTAGCGCACCACAGCGGGCGCACGCCGGCGGCAAATATGGACACCGATTGGCTGAACTTCAGTGATTCCGAACCCGACCCAACCGTCGGTGGGAGCGCTCCCTCGTTGCCGACCGGATGGCCCGAGTCTCTGCAGATCGGCCCTCTGACCGCACCCACAAGCCCGGTGTTAGCCGTCGCCACCGAACCGGCCGCCGCATGGCCAACCATCGACCTGCCGACATCACCGCCGGCCAACACGAGTTCGAGCGGCAAGCACGGCCACGGCCAGCACGAGGCGCGCGATCCAGGTGCATGGAGCCTTTGGCCGGTCACCGACGAGCTTGCTCCCGAGATGACCCTGACTCACGAAGAGATGATGCTGGTCGAGGCACAGCTCAGCCATCCGGACGCGGCTGAACTCGACGCCGCGTCCGCCTCCCCGATCGGACATCCGAGCCAGCCGGAGGTGCCGAGCCAGCCGGAGGTGCCGAGCCAGCCGGAGGTGCCGAGCCAGCCGGAGGTGCCGAGCCAGCCGGAGGTGCCGAGCCAGCCGGAGCTGCCATTGCGATTGGCGCCAGCCCCCGTTCTACCAGTCCAGCCCGCCCCGCCCCTGCCCACCCGGCACGAACACATGGGACCGGCCGCCATCGTGGCGCGTTTACTCGCCCGCCATGGCCCCAGCGACGACGCAGACACGCGGCACCGATCGACCGCCAGGGACGAGAGTTCTGTCCAGCCGTGGCCGAAGCCAACGCCATGGGCAGACGGCCCGCTCAAGGCCCGCTACTGGTGGGGCAACGGCTCAGCTGGCCAGGGCGAGGACGACGTTGCG
>JANYJI010000020.1 GCA_025358525.1 Chloroflexota bacterium
CCGGCAGCGGCCCCAGCTCGCGGGCCAGGGCGCGGGGAGAATCGTGGTCTGGCAGCCGGACCCCGATCGTGACGGCTCCGGCGGTGAGTACGGCCGGCAGCCGCGCGCCTACGGCCTGCGCCAAAACCAAAGTCAGGCCGCCGGGCCAGAAGCGTTCCGCCAGGACTCGGGCTGCGGGCGATAGGACGCCGACCGAAGCCGCCTGCTCGAGGTCGGCGACCAGCAGGACAATCGCCCTATCGAGCGGGCGGTCCTTGGCCGCGAAGAGCCGCGCCAGGCCGTCCGGCGCGCCCAATGCGACGCCAACGCCGTAAACGGTATCGGTGGGCATGGCTACGAGGCCCCCCGCTCGCAGCACCTCGACTGCCACCGCGCGCCCGGTGTCGTCGTCGGGGAGCAACCGGGCCGTCACCGGCGCTCCACCTGCCGTGAACCTGGCTTCATCCAACTTGATCCCAACCATCGGGCAAGCTCGGAGTCGTCCAGTCAGAAGGTGGCTTCCAGTCGTTCCAACTTCCATCAAAGGGGACTGCCCCTCGCCGAATGTCTTCAGCGACTTCCTGACCCTCTTGGACAATGGCGCTGGCTTGCTCTGGCGAGAACAATCCAATGCGCTGGGCCTGCTCCAGGTGTTCGACGTCCTTCCATCGCCAATCCAGGTCCGGCGAGACGACGATGTCAAGCTCTTGATCCAGGAAGTCGAAGCCTAGACTCGTTCGCCTGATGGGCTCCTGCAAGTTCACATACCAGCCCACGAACCGCTGCTGCGGATCCCACTGCACATGCACCGCATGGGCCATTCCGGGAATGATCAGGAATACCGTATCGCCGCGACTCCAGACGACATCATTGAGTTGCCATGGACGCAGGTTTGCTTTGCAGTGCAACAAATCGGTTCCAGCATAGGATGGAGCGCAGACCTTCCAACGCGTGCGATTGCGAAAAGACAAGGCGACCAGGTCCTGGGCATCTTGAATGACAGTCACTGGTCGCGCCGTCCACACCTTCCCGTGCGCGACCTCCCGGTAAAGAACCTGGCTACCGCTCGACCACATCCGACGCTCTCTCGTTTGTCGCTGGGCACACCGATACGTTGCGCCCGATGCCGCGCCGCGACGCCTCGTCAGGACCCCGAGCGCCTGGCCCTCCTGCCACCGGCCGCCACCCGTCGAGCGCGATCCGCTCGATCATCTGGGCCGCGCCCTCCTCGCCGACTGGCGGCGCCACGTACCGCGCCGCCGCCTGGACTGCGGCCGGGGCGCTTGGCATCGCCACCCCGTGGCCCACTTCGCTGATCATCTCCAGGTCGTTGTACTGGTCGCCGATGGCGATGCACTGCCCCAGCGGCACGCCCAGTCGGCGCGCCAGCCAGCGCACGCCCAGCCCCTTGGACACGCCCGGGGCCATGAACTCGAGGAAACGCGGGTGGCTAAGAGTGACCTCAGCCCGGCCCGCAAAATAGGCCCGCCCCTCGTCGAGAACGTCGAGCGAGTGATGACCCTCCCCCAGGGCCACGACCTTGGTGACAGGTTTGTGGGCCCAGACGGCGATGTCCGGGACGATGCGGAGTCGGTCGCCAACGAAGTGCCGGTATTCCTCGAGCCTCTCCTCGTTGGAGCCGACGATCATCCATTCCAGGTAGTTGAAGTGCGCGGTGAGGGCGCGCTCCTGGCACCATCGGACTATCTCGACCGTGACCTCGCGTTGAAGGGGACGGTGAAAGAGCATTCTTCCCGGGCGCTTGGAGCCGGGGGCCGGCATCGCCCGAACCAGGGCGCCCTGCTGGGCGACGATCGGGCCGCTCAGGCCGAGAGCCTCGGCGAAGGGCACGGCACTTGTCGCCATGCGGCCCGTCACGAGCGAGACGGCCATCCCTCGCCGCTGAGCCTCGGTGATCGCCTGAATGGTCCGCTCGCCGATTGCCAGGTCCTCGCCGACAAGAGTGCCGTCAATATCGAGCGCGATGAGTCTAATTGGCAGCGTCGGCTCGACCATCAGCTCGCCCCGGAACGGCCGGCTATCGTGGCGCGCTCCACGTGCGCCAATCGGGGCCTACCCGACAGATCGGGCTGGATCCGGCAGGTCCATTCGCCGGGCAGTGAGGCCACGGCTGCCTGAACGGCAGGGCCTTGATCGAAGCCTATCTCCAGCTGCGCTGCGCCACCGTCGGCCAGCGCTCCCGGCAACGCCTTGAGCAGGCGCCGGATTATCGCCAAGCCGTCGGGTCCGCCATCGAGAGCCAGGCGCGGCTCGAACGAGGCGGCCACGGGCAGCCCCTCGATCTCGCCCGAGGAGATATAGGGGAGATTCGCCAGGACCAGATCGAAAGGTGCCTCGGCGGCCGACAATATGTCGGACTCGGCGAATGTCACGGCGTCGGCTACAGCGTGGGCCACAGCGTTCTCCCGGGCGAGACTCAGGGCCTCGGCCGAGCGGTCGACCGCCAGAATCGTTACTTCAAGGAGCATCCGCCGCTTGCGAAGAAGCGCGGCAAGAGCTATCGCGACCGCGCCGGAACCCGTGCCCACGTCGACGATGCGCAGCGGTGGCGTTCCGGCTGGTCGTGGCGCGGACGTCAGCCGCCGGGCAACCTCGCGCTCCGCCTCTGACACGAGCAACTCCGTCTCCGGCCGCGGGATCAGCGCGCGGTTGTCTACGCTGAAGGCAAGCCCGTGGAACTCCTTGAGGCCGCGGATATAGGCCACCGGCTCGCCGGCCTCGCGCCGCACTAGCGCGTCCTCGTAAACCATGGCAGCGCCAACGCCAGCGATCCACTCTGGGTGGGCGATCACGGCTGTCCGTTCCGCGCCGATCGCCCAGCCCAGCAGCAACTCGGTGTCAAGGCGCGCACTCTCCGAACCGGAGGCGCGAAGACGCGCCGTGCCGTTCATGAGGAGTTCGCCGATCGTGGCCACGCTAACTCCGCCGACTACCGTGCCAGCCGCGCCCGTCACGCCACAGCCACCGTCACTGTCACGCTTCCGAGCTTTCCGATAACGTGCTCAGCCGCTCGGCCTGGTAGGTGTTGCTCAGGGCGTCGATCAGCTTGTCGATGTCGCCGTCCATCACGCCCGGCAGGTTGTGCAGGTCCAGCCCGATTCGATGGTCGGTCAGGCGGTCCTGAGGAAAGTTGTAGGTCCGGACCTTCTCGGAGCGTTCGCCGGAGCCGACCATGCTGCGTCGCAGCGCCGACTCCACCTCCGCGGCCTTGGCTCGCTCGCGATCGAGGAGCCGGCTGCGCAGGATGCTCATCGCCTTGGCCTTGTTCTTGATCTGGCTCTTCTCGTCCTGAATGGCAACCACGATGCCGGACGGCATGTGGGTGATCCGAACCGCCGAATCGGTGGTGTTGACCGACTGTCCGCCATGTCCCGTGGACCGGTAGACGTCGACTCGAATGTCCTTTTCGTCAATGTGGATGTCGATTTCTTCGGCCTCCGGCATGACGGCGACCGT
>JANYJI010000053.1 GCA_025358525.1 Chloroflexota bacterium
CGCGGGGACCAGAGGCGGGGGCGCGGCGCGGGGAGCCGAGGCGGGGGCGCGGCGCGGGGGCCACGGGCCACGGGCGAGGGGCCGCGAAACGCGGGCTGAGGGGCCTCGGGGCTGAGCGGCGTGGGCCCGACACGTGGCGGAGACGAGCCGCGGGGCTAGTGGGTCGGGGCTTCCGCCGGGTGGACCACGGCGAAACGCAACTCCCAGGTTGTACCGTCCGGTGAGTCGTGCAGTTCGATTCCTGCGGCCAGCAGGCGGTCCCGAATGGCGTCGGCCGCTGCCCATTCGTGAGCGGCACGGGCGCGGACCCGCTGTTCGAGTAGGGCGTCGACGAAGGGCCTCACCAGGTCGGCCGGGTCGCCAGTGCCGCGGACCGCGATCTCGCCCAGGCATACCACCGCAGCCCTGAGGGCGGATCGGGCCATGGCGAGCGCGTCAGACTGGTCGGTGTCATGTGACCAGGATTGAATCGTCTCCTCCAGCGCGAGAATGGCCCGAACCGCGGCCGGGGCGTCGTACTCGTCAAGCGAGGCAGCGAAAATGGCCTCCAACCGAGCCACTTCCTCGCGCAGCGGGGATGAGGCGGAAGCGGCGTCGAGAACTGGCAAAACCGCCGCAGGGCCGCCCACCAAGCCTGCACCGCCTGCACCGCCCGTACCCACGGCGCCCGCCGGGCCCGCATCGCCTGCTCCGCCTGCTCCGCCGACGCCCGCCAGCGCACTCCCCCGCACGCCCGCCGAGCGGCCTCCCGCCAGCGCACTCCCCCGCGCAGCTGCTACCAGCTCGGCGATCGACACCTCGCTCCCAGCCGGGAAGACCGTGCTTCGGCCGTCCTTCCGAACCGTGACCGTGCCCAGCCCGACAACGGACGCGGACCTGGCGTCCAAGTCAAGGATCAGGGCCGTATGCCCGTCGACGCCCAGGATGAAGACGTCCTCAGGCAGCGCGTCCTCCAGCACGGCAAGGCGTCGCTCCCCCATGTAGCAGAAGCGGGTGTCGTGGTTGCCTCCTTCGGCGTTGTCGTAGTGAGGCACGACTGCGACGGGCAGGCCGAGCGGCGTCAGCAAATCCAGACCATCGAGCCAGTTCGGCGCCGCGCCCACCTTGTAGATCTCGTAGACCGGGATCGTGTAGCGGCCGAGGGTCAGGGCGGCGGCGCTGGCCATGGTCACCGCGCCACCGTTCGCCAGCTTCGCGGCTAGCAGCCGCGCGATCTCCGAGCCGGCCCACTGTCGCAGCGCGTAGGACGGGCTGCCGGGGCCAGTGAAGACGAGCCGCGCCTCGCGAATCCGAACCAACGCCGTCTCGCGCGTCAATGCGTCGGCGTCGGTGGATCGAAACGAGGCGACCGAAAAGGGTGCTCCGACGGTGGCCCGGAAGTAGTCGACCGCCCGGCCGGTGATGTCGTCGGCGTTCTCCTGGAAGCCATACGGCGTGTCGAGCACGACTGCCGGCACCGGCTTCTCGCCCAGCCTGTCGAGGATCGACCGATGTACGCGAGCCATCGTGGGCGTCGTCTCGCCCGAGCCCATGATGGTGAGGATGCGTGGCAGCGCGGTCAACGCGTGGCTCGGCACCGGAGCGCCCCGACCGTTCTCCCGACCGTTCTCATGAGACCAGGGCACCCGAGAACAGTCCGTCGCGTTCGGCGGCCAAAATCGTTTCGGTCAACTCGGCGGGATGCTGGGCGTGGATGTCGTGGTCGCCGGTGAACCAGACGACGCGAGCAGGAACGCCACAGGCCTCGGTCGCGGCGATCGCAGCATCCGCCCCGGCCCGCTTCGCCTTCGTCCAATCGCTCTCGCCACCGTCGACTGGAATGATGAGCGCCGGCACGCGCAGGGCCCGCCACAGGTCGGCCGTTCGCTGGCCCCACATCGACTCGAGGATAGCCTGGTGGTGATCCCGCGAGAGCCAGGGCGCGATTGTGTCGTCCGGCCGAATCTCGAAGTTGCCGAGCGAGCCTTCGAGCCCCTCCTGGGGCCAGTCGGCGTGAGCCGAGTGGAAGTAGGCCTCGACCGCCGACCGCGGCGTGCCGATCAGCGGCGGTGGCGCCAGCCGGTCCCAGCAGATCTCCCATGTCGGGAAGGCGGCGCGCAAGTCGGTCAGACCGCCGTCCACCAGCACAATGCCGCAGGCCAGGTTCGGGTGGCGGACAGCCAGCTCCAGAATCACGTTTGCGCCCCACGACTGCCCAACCAGGATCGGCCGCGCGAAACCGGGTCCGAGGGCGCCGATCAACGACCGCAGGTCCTCGCAGATCGTGGCGAAGTCGTAGCCCGTAGCCGGCTTGTCGGAAAGGCCGTGGCCGCGGAGATCGACCGCCGCGGAACGGCGCCCCGCTTCGACGAGGCGGGCCGCGACGCCGTCCCACAGCCGCGCGTTCGATGCCAAACCGTGGACGAGGAGGAAGGGCGGTGCAGCGCCCACGCTCGGCCCCAGGGCCGCTCCCCCATTTCGGGCAGTCGCGCCCGAAGTCGGCTCCCGGCGAAGAATCCGGAGCTCGAGTCCGTCGGCCACCTTGATGCGCTCGTCCAGCGATTCAGCCTGCTCGTGCACGATCAACTCCTGCCGCCATGTTAGTCCGCACGGCAAGTCTGGCCGGCGAACTGGAGCTGATGGATCGGCAGCCTTGGTAGTCCCAACGAGCGAGCCACCGAAGAAATCCACAGGCCCCGTTCGCGGCGCCGGCACACCCGTACAATCTCGGACATGTCCATCGCCCTAGGAGACGATCCTGAACCGCAAGCCTCATTCGGGACGACCTGGTAGGCCCAACCGCAAGACCGCCGTCCTCGTCCGCATCGTCAGCGTTGCCGTCGGCTTCACGGCCGTGGCCGCCCTCGTGGCGGGGTGCGGCCTATTTTCGAACCCGCCCGGCCCGACGCCCCCTAAATCCGGTTCATCCTCGACTGGGGGGACGAACATTTCGACCGTGACTGCCAGGCCCAGCCCGACCTCCCGGCTCGTTAAGGCGATCACTCTCATTGCCGCCCGTGATGAGCCCAAGGACGCCACCCCGGCGGGCCTGACCTGGGCAGGGATCCAGGCCACGGCCGGCCGAGTCGGTGCGACGGCGACGCTCGTCCAACCGACCGGCAACGCGACAGTGGCGGCGGAGATCGAGAAGGCAGCCACGGCCGACGGCGCAGTTGTGGTAACGCTGGGCCCGGACGCAAGCGGCCCTGTCCTGTCAGCTGCGACCGCTCATCCGACGACGCAGTTTCTCGAGTTGGACGTGGTCGCGCCCGAGGGAGCCCCAGCCAACGTTCACGGTCTCGTGTTTGACGAGGCCGAGGCCGGATACCTGGCGGGATACATCGCGGCCTCCTTCTCCGGAACCGGCAAGGTGGGCATGGTCGGAGACGCGACGGCAGACGGCGCGACCTCGAACTACGCGACTGGCCTAAGAGCGGGGGCCGAGCAGGCCAAACTGGGCACGGCCGTCGCCGTGATCTACGCCGGCACCGCCGACTCGCCGGACAAAGCTCGCGCCGCCGCAGCAACTCTGTTCAAGGCCGGTAATGACGTCATCCTGGCCATGCCGAGCCTGTCAGGGATAGGCGCAATGCGTGAGACCTGCGACCGGAAAGCGCGATTCGTGGCCGTCGGCACCGACGCATGGCAAATGGTGCCGGATGCCCGGCCTTGCCTGATAGGCAGCGTGCTCAAGCGCTACGACACGGCCGTAGGTGAGGCCCTTCTAGCACTGGCCGCCGGGCAGGCCCTCCCCCGACTGGTCATGAACGACGCCTCGAACGGCGGCATCGGCGTGAGCGGACTCCATTCCGACGCACCGGCCGGATTCGGGGCCGGGCTGATGAGCGTGCTGGCGACCCTGAAAAACGGGCCTCCTCGACCCACTCCCGCGCCCTCCGCGGCGGCGCAATCCACTCCCAAGCCGTCCACCGGGACAAGAGGTTCGCCAACGGCATCCGGGGCATGAGCGGCGTGGCGGCCTGGCCGGACTACCGTAGAGCGAAACCCACGAAAACGAGGACGAAACCGGCGACAGCGGCGAGTCCCGCGATCTGGGCCTTGCGGCGCATCCGGTCGGCCATCAGCGATGCGGCGCTGGGCCCGTCGTCACGGAGCCTGGACCCGCGCCAACCCTCGTAGCGGGCGATGTTGGCCTCCTGTGCCTTCATCTCCTGGTACCGTGCCCACGGACCGCGGCCACGGACGTATCCGAGGGCGATCAGGACAACACCCAAGCCCCAGCACGCCAGGTTGATCGGGCCCATTCGCGCTCCTACGGTCTTGCTAGTCGGCCTTGTCGAGGTGCTCGTGGAGGGCAGTCTGGACCAGCGCTGCGTTGGCCTGGCCACGGGTAGCCTTCATGACTTGACCGACGAGGAAGCCAACGGCAGCCCCTTTGCCCGCCTTGTAGTCCGCAACTGCGGCCGGATTGGCGGCCAGAACCTGATCGATCGCGGTGTCGAGTGTCCCGGCGTCGGATATCTGGTGGAAGCCGCGAGACTCGATGATCGTGGCCACGCGCCCGCCCGACGTGTAGTGCTCGGCCAAAACCTCTTTCGCATTCGTACCCGAGATGGCACCGTCACCGACGAGCTTGAGGAGTATCGCCAGCTCGGCGGGATAGACCTGGCCTGCCGACCCGCTCTCGCCCTTAGCCAGACGCATGCATTCCCCGGTAACCCAGTTGGCGATTAGCTTCGCCGGCACGCCGTCGGCGACGGCGAGCGTCTGCTCGAACAGGGCCTTCGACGCGGCGTCACTCACCAGCACCGTTGCGTCGTAGGCCGACAACCCCAACTCCTCCTGGTAACGGGTTCGCACGGCGGCCGGGAGTTCAGGCAGGCGTGCCTTGATCTGGGCCAGCCATTCGGGCGAGGTTAGCAGCGGCGGCAGGTCGGGCTCTGGGAAGTAGCGGTAGTCGTTCTCCTCTTCCTTGGGTCGCATGTGGTACGTCGACTGGCGCGCCTCGTCCCAGCCGCGAGTCTCCAAATGGATCGTCTCGCCGGCGTCGATTGCCACAGCCTGCCGCTCGATTTCGAAGGCGATGGCCCGCTCCACGGCCCGCATCGAGTTCATATTCTTGACTTCGACCCGCGTACCGAACGCCTCCCGTCCACGCAGCCGGATCGAAACGTTGGCCTCGACCCGCATCTGACCGTTCTCCATCTCCGCGTCGGAGGCGCCGATCGTGCGCATCAGCAGCCGCAGTTCTTCGGCATAGCGGCGGGCCTGCTCGCCCGTCCGGATGTCGGGCTCGGTGACGATCTCCATGAGCGGCATGCCAGACCGGTTGAAGTCAATCAGGCTGACCCGGCGTCCGCCCAATTCGGCGTGAATGAGTCGGCCGGTGTCCTCCTCGAGGTGGGCCCGATTGATGCGAACCGTGAACGGCCCGTCGCTCGTGTCAAAGGTCAGCCGGCCCTTAGCTGCCAGCGGCAGCTGGTACTGGCTGATCTGGTAGCCCTTGGGCAGGTCCGGGTAGAAGTAATTCTTGCGATCCCAGCGCGTGGTCTGGGCGATCGTCGCCTCGATCGCAAAACCGGTGGCGATGACCCACTCGACCGCCGACTTGTTGATCGTCGGCAGGACGCCCGGCAGGCCCAAGCAGACAGGACAGCAGTGGCTGTTCGGCTCTGCCCCGTCGAACTCGGTGGAGCAGCCGCAGAACATCTTGCTAACGGTCTTGAGCTGGCAGTGGATCTCGATGCCGATGACGGCCTCGTAACGCTCAAGAGCGTCACCCTTGCTGGCGATCACCGCGGCCGCGGTCACGCCTCGGTCTTCCGGCGTTTCACGAAGCGTTCGATGCGAACGAGGGCCTCACGAAGCTCGGCCTCGCTCGTGGCGTAGCAGCAGCGGACGTGGCCTTCGCCGGCCTCGCCGAAGGCCGTGCCGGGCACGACGGCAACGGATTCCTCGCGCAACAGCTGCTCGGCGAAGGCCTCGCTCGAGAGCCCCGTGGAGGTGATCTGGGGAAAGGCGTAGAAGGCGCCAAGCGGCTCGAAGCAGCGCAGGCCGATAGCATTGAAGCCGTCGACCAGCAGGCGCCGACGCCGGTCATACTGGCCGGCCATTCGGGCGATGTCGGGCTCGCCAGTCTTGAGAGCCTCCAGCGCCGCGTCCTGAGCGACCGTGGGCGCCGACATGATCACGTATTGGTGCACCTTGAGGATGCCTTCCAGGATCTCCGACGGGGCGCAGATGTAGCCGATCCGCCAGCCGGTCATGGCATACGCCTTCGAGAAGCCGCCCATCAGGACGGTCCGGCGGCGCATCCCTGGCAGCGTACCCATCGTCCGCATCTGGTAGCCACCGTAGATAAGCCGGTCGTAGATCTCGTCGCTGTAAACCAGCAGGTCGTGGCGGACCGCGATGCGGGCGATCTCGTCCTGGACGTCGGGTGGTAGGACCGCGCCGGTGGGATTGCAGGGGTAGTTGAGCAGGAGGGCCTTGGTCCGCGGCGTGATGGCCGCCTCGACCTTGGCCGGATCGAGGGCGAAGTCCTCATCCAGGAGTGTGTTCACACCCACCGGTATGCCGCCGGCGAAGATGACCGCCGGACGGTACGAGACGTACGAGGGTTCGTGCAGGATTACCTCGTCGCCCGGGTCGATGGTGGCCCGAATAGCCACGTCCAGCGCCTCGGACGCACCGACGGTTATGAGGATCTCTTCCGTGGGATCGTACCGGACGCCGTAGAGGCGCTCCAAGTGATGGGCCAGGGCACGCCGGAGCTCGATCGTGCCGTAGTTACTTGTGTAGTGGGTCCGGCGCGCGGCCAGGCTGTGCTGGCCGGCCTCGATAACCTGCGGGGGCGTGTCGAAGTCGGGCTCGCCGACGCCCAGGCTGATGACGTCCGTCATCGTCGCCAGAATGTCGAAGAAGCGGCGGATACCCGAGCGCGGAACTTCATCGACCCGGCGCGCCAGGACGCGCGTCGAGAGCGGCGGGCGGGTCGGCTCGGCTTCAGAATTCAGGATCGACGGATCGGTCTCGAGTCGAGTGTTGGGACGGGTCGGCGTAGTCATCGGCAGGTCCTCATGCTTGTCCACCCGAGCCCCCGGCGGATGCGCTCTCGAGGCGCTCCTTCCGCTGCAAGGGGCTGGGCGTCGTGGGATCGTCGGTCAGCGACAGCTCGGCGGGATCGAGGTCCCGCCAGGTTGCTCTGGCCGTGATCCCTTCGTAGGCGCGGGCCAGGCGAAGCATCGAAAGTTCGCTCCACGGTGCCCCAATTATCTGAAGGCCGACCGGGAGACCATCTGACAGACCGGCCGGGATCGATAGCCCCGGCAGACCGGCCATGTTGACCGGTAGGGTGCAGGCGTCCGAGAGATACATGGCCACTGGATCTTCGAGCTTGGCGCCCAGAGGGAAGGCCACGGTGGGGCTGGTCGGCGCGCAGATCGCGTCGAAGCCGGCCGCCCAGACAGCGTCGAAGTCCGACTTGATGAGGGTCCGGACCTTCTGCGCCTTGAGGTAGTACGCATCGTAGTAGCCGGCCGAAAGGGCGTAGGTGCCGAGCATGATCCGACGCTTGACCTCCGGCCCAAAGCCCACGTCTCTCGTACGAAGGTAGTCGGCGATGAAATCACCGGAGCTTCGGTCGGCGTGGCCGTACCTAACGCCATCGAAGCGAGCCAGGTTGGAACTGCATTCGGCCGGGGCGATGATGTAGTACGTGGCCAGGCCGTAGTGCGTATGCGGCAGCGAGACTTCCTCGACGATTGCTCCGGCCTGTTCCAGTGCAGCTACCGCCTCACGCACGCGAGCGGAGACGCCGGGCTCCATGCCCTCCACGAAGTACTCCTTGGGGAGCGCCAGGCGCTTGCCCTTCAGATAGCTCGCCGCCTCATCGTCGCTCGCTGTCAGGCTGAGCAGTTCATCCGGCACGGACACGGGCGCGGAAGTGGCGTCGCGCTCGTCGCGGCCCGAGACGGCGTGGAGCAGGATCGCCGCATCGCGAGCGTCCCGAGCCAACGGCCCGATCTGGTCCAGGCTGGAGGCG
>JANYJI010000116.1 GCA_025358525.1 Chloroflexota bacterium
GGGCGGATCGGGCGGCCCGGCGCAGCCCAGGCCGTTGGCAGCGCCATGGGTCGCAACCCGGTCCCCATCCTCATCCCCTGCCACCGCATCATCGGCGCGGGCGGGACGCTCGGCGGCTACGGCGGCTCAACGTTTGCCGACCGCCGGGCCGCACTCGGCATCAAGCGCCGACTGCTGGCCCTCGAAGGATCCAGGACCGCCGACTAGTACTGCACGGATTGCACCCGGCAGACGTGCATGTAGTCGGCTCCGCCGAGCTTGATCGTGTCGCCATCGCGGGCGATGACGGTTCCATTGGGAGCCAGAATCTCCAGCCTACCGCTCGGGAGAAGGCGAGCCGAGAATCCACTTGGCCAGGTGAGCTTCTCGCCTCCCATCGAAAGGCCGCGGTGGGTCGCGTCCCAGTCGACCTTGACCGGTGCGAGGTCGGCCGGCGGGCATGCCGTCGAGTTCGCACCCGCCTGGGTCGACAGCACGATGGTGATCGGGGCCGATGGAAGCGGGTAGACGGTTTCCTGCTCCGGCCATGAACACGCCGCCGCCAGCCCGGCGGCCAGCACCAGAGCCATGATCAGTTTCATCTCGGAAGCCCTCCCAACCGAGCGAGTAAATACAGGGGCTATGCCATTCGCCCCCAGCCGGACCTGTTTGAGCCCAGGCCAGGCGATCCGGCGTGGCGCCCGGCCGTCAGTGCTGCGGGTGCTCGACGTCTTCGGGGTTGAGCTTTGCGCCGACGCCAAGACCCACGGCCAAGCCGGCTGCCACAGATGGGAAGAGCCAGCCCGTGTAGAAGCCGATCGCTAGCCCCGCGACGGCACCGATAAGAGTGCACAGCCCCAAAATGAAATCCGGCCCGTGGGTCACCAAGATCTCCTTAACCACGACGAACGAGGCAGTCCACCTCCTCTTCGGAATGTACTCCTGAGGATGGGCGAAACCAACACCGATTTGCGACCTCCGTTTCGCGGTCCCCCCGCGACTAGCAGTGGTGATCTTGCAGCTCCATCTGTTCGATGGCGGTCACGCCGGTTCGTATGACCGTCGGACATGCTTCGTAAGGTGCGACTTCATCCGAGCCGGTTACGACTCGGTTACCACGATGAATAAGGAGTATGCAAAGGGCGCCGGTCTGCTGTACGGTTCGACTGTGTGGCGGCGCCATCAGCCCTAGCGGTGTCGTGCTCGCAGCCAGGACGGAGGAACACATCGCGCCGACTGGTGCGGTTGCTGCCGGTTCCCCGATGGCAAGAAGAGGAACGGAGTGGAGATGAAGCGTTTAGCCTCCCTGCTGACAGTTGCGGCCCTGGTGGCCACGGCCTGCGGCAGCAGTTCGGGTACGACGGCCCCGTCCGGAGCCACGCCCGTCAACGGCGGAAACCTAATCGTCGGCCTCGATGGCGACATGGCCTACGCGGATCCGTCGCTCGTTAGCGACGGCAACTCGCTGTACGTCTCGGCCCAGGTCATCGAGGGCCTGGTAGGCCTCAAGCCCGGCACGATCAACGAAGTGATCCCGGTCCTCGCCTCGGCCCTGCCGACGGTCAGCGCCGATGGCAAGGTCTATACATTCACGCTGCGAACAGGCGTCAAGTTCCAGGACGGAACCCCGTTCAATGCCGCGGCCGTGAAGTTCAACTACGACCGCTGGAAGGCCTATCCGAAGGGCGACCTTCAAGACAACGCCTACTACTACGGCGCCGTCTTTGGTGGCTACGGTGCGGACTCCAACGTGGTCTCCGTTGAGGCCCCGAGCGACACGAGCGTCGTCTTCACCTTCAAGGCGCCGCTGTCCAACTTCCTGATCAGCCAGACCCTCCAGGTCTTCGGCATCCAGAGCCCGACCGCGCTCCAGAAGGACAAGGCGGACACCACGCCGCTCAAGGACAACGCCTACGCCCAGGGCAAGGGCGAGAGCATGGTTGGCACGGGCCCGTTTACCTTCAAGGAGTGGGTGCCCAAGGATCACGTAACCGTGATCAAGAACGCCAGCTACTGGGACACCGCCAACGCAGCCCATGTCGACCAGATCACCTTCAAGCCCATGGGTGACTCGACCGCCAAGCTGCAGGCGCTCCAGAGCGGCGGTATCGACCTGGCGTTCTCGATCTCGCCGGCTGACGTCACGACGGCGCAGACCTCCAGCCTGAGCATCATCGACCGCGGCCAGTCCTGCAACCTGGGCTACCTGGGCCTAAACCAGAGCCTCGTGAGCAAGGCGGACGGAACCGCGACCCCAACCATTTACGCCGACAAGAACGTCCGCACGGCGATCGCGTACGCCCTCAACAAGCAGGGCTACATCGATGCCCTCTACGGCGGTCAGGGCAAGATCCCACAGAGCTGGATGCCGCCCGCCACCGCCGGTTTCAAGGCCGAAACGATCCCGACATACGACGTCGCCAAGGCCAAAGCAGCGATGACCACGGCCGCCCTAAAGGCCGACCAGCTTAAGGTCGACCTCTACTACCCGGCGGACGCGGTCCGACCGTATATGCCAGATCCTAAGAACGAGGCTCAGGCCATCGCTCAGGATCTGACCGCGATCGGCTTCACCGTCACGCTCAAGACCGAACCCTGGCGCGGTGGCTATGTCGGTGACGCAACTACCGGCAAGTTGTCCATGTTCCTCTTCGGCTGGACGTGCGACTGGGCGGGTGCCGACAACTTCCTCAACACTGCCTTCTTCGGCTATTCGGGTGGCAAGCCCAACGCTCAGTTCGGCTACAAGAACGATCAGATGAATACTCTCTTCCAGCAGGCTCTCCAGGCGCCATCGGCGGATGCGGCCAACGCGCTGTGGGGCCAGGCACAGGATTTGATCGCGACTGATCTGCCCACCATCCCGATCGTAAACTCGACTCCTCCCGGTGCCTTCACTTCGAAGATCCACGGTTTCGTCGGAGCGGGCAACGGCATCGAATACTTCAATTCGGTCTGGATCACCAAGTAATCGAGCCTGAGTTCGAGCCAGGTGCACGCGATCTGGCTTTGGCTCGGTGACGTCAGTTCGAGGTTTACGGGCCCGTTAAGGTCTCGCCAGAGTCCGCCCTGTATCGTCGCGGACCAGCCCCCCGGGGTCGCAAGGCCCCGGGGGGCCTCTAAGTCCGGGAGGAATTCCACCAGCTCGTGCTGAGGTTTATCGTTCGTCGAGTTCTTGGGGCAATACCGGTTCTCTTCGGGCTGTCCGTGATCCTGTTTCTATTTCTCCGGCTACTCCCCGGCGACCCGGCCGTTGCCATCCTGGGCCAGCACGCCACACCTCAGCTAATCGCCCAGATTCACGAGACCCTAGGGCTCGATCAGCCGCTCTACGTCCAGTACCTGAGCTACATTGGCAAGCTCCTGCACGGCGACTTCGGGGCGAGCATTGTCGACAGCCGGCCCGTCTTGGATACCTTCCTAGTCAGGTTCCCGGGCACGATCGAGTTGACCATCGGCGCCCTAGTCTTCGCCGTCGGCCTGGGCATCCCCCTTGGCCGGCTCGCCGCCCGCCACCCCAACGGCTGGATCGATGGCCTCGTGACCGTGGTGTCGCTCTTCGGTATCTCGATCCCCATCTTTGTGCTTGGCTACACCCTGGTCTTCGTATTCGGCGTCCAGCTGCACTGGCTAGCGGCCCTCGACCAGATCGATCCGCGTCTGAACGTGCCACCCGTGACCCACTTCGCGATCATAGACGCCATCATGTCGGGTAACTCCAATGCAGTCATCGATGCCTTCTCCCATCTGATCCTGCCGTCAATCGCCCTTGGTTCGATCCCGCTCGCCACCGTGACGCGAATTACCCGGGCCGCCGTAATCGACGTCAGCAACGAGGACTACGTGCGGACGGCACGGGCCAAGGGCCTGACGCGTCGCCGGGTGGACGATCGCCACATCATGCGCAATGCCTGGCTGCCCGTCACAACGGTGATCGGCCTGCAGGTCGGCTCTTTGCTTGCCGGCGCGGTCTTGACGGAGACCGTGTTCACCTGGAACGGCGTCGGATCGTGGGTGGTGGACGCGATTCAGAACCACGACTACATCGTCGTGCAGTCGCTAATCATGATCTTCGCCACGATCTTCCTGACCGTGAACCTGGTCGTTGACATTGGCTACGCCTTCCTCAATCCGCGGATCAGGTACTCCTGAAATGACCGCCCCAACGACAGCCGTGGTCGTGCGAGCGGCCCCTCGCGCCAGCCGAGGGCTATGGCGCGACGCACTCAGGCGTTTGCTCCGCAACGGACCGGCAATCCTCGGCCTTGTCTTTATCGCAATCTTTGTCCTGGCCGCCATCCTGGCGCCGGTGATCGCTCCGTACGATCCAACCATCGGCGTCCTCGTGGACGGCAAGCAGGGCCCGAGCGTTCAGCACCTCATGGGCACGGACCTCCTCGGGCGCGACGAATTCAGTCGAATCCTGTACGGCGCCCGGATCAGCCTGACCGTCGGGACCGTTGCCGTTTTCTTTGGTCTGGTTTTCGGCTGCGTGATCGGGGCAGTGGCCGGCGGCGCGGGCGGCATCCTTGACGGGCTCCTGATGCGCTTCATCGACGTCCTGCTGGCCGTGCCGGGCATCCTGCTCGCCATCGGCATCGTCGCCTGGCTCGGTCAGGGCCAGATCCAGATCATGCTCGCGGTCGG
>JANYJI010000202.1 GCA_025358525.1 Chloroflexota bacterium
CCAACTCCGCCACGGGCGCCGTCTTGACCACGAAACCGGACGCCCCTAGGCGCCGTGCCGCAGCCGCATATTGCGGGTAGTCGTACGCGGTCAGAACGATGACCGCCGGCCGCGGCGCCGGGCCGCCCAGCAGGGAAAGCCTGCTGCCCGCACCGAGGCGGATGTCGAGCAGCAGGACATCGACTGCGGTCGGATCGAGAAGCGGCGCCGCCCCCTCAAGAGACGCCGCCGTTCCCACAACCACGAGGCCCGGCTGGGCGGCCAGTAGCGCAGCAGTTCCCTCGCGCACAACCGGGTGGTCGTCCATGATGGCGACGCGGATCGGCTGGGCGCTATCGGTCACGCCGGTGCCGGCGCCGCAGCCGGCGCCGCGGCCCCGGACGAGGCGCTCGCCCGCTCCCAGATGAACGACACTCGCGTCCCGCCACCCGACCTCCGACGGATCGCCAGCCTGGCGCCCACGGCCTCTGCGCGTTGAGTCATGTTGAGCAACCCCAGGTGTCCGGTTTGCTCCGCCGTCTCCGCCGCACCCTCGGCGAGCCCGGCTCCCGAGTCGTCGACTTCAAGCTCCACCCAGCCCTCACGCGCTCGATAACGAACGACCAAAGGCGGCGCGCCGTGGCGCATGGCGTTCGAAAGCGCCTCCTGGGCGACGCGGAACACCGCGAGTTCGACGTCGGCCGGCAGTCTGCTCTCTTCAGGCAGTCGGTCCAGGCGGATCTCGGCCGTTGTCGGACCCAGTCGACCACACAGCCACTCGAGGGCCGGACCGACGCCAAGATCGTCGAGGACCGGCAGTCGAAGGTCGCCACAGATACCCCTCAGTCGCTCGGCTATCTCCCGCGCGGCCTGAGCGTTGGCGGTGTCGCCGGCCGCGTCAAGTCGACGGACGAGCATCGTCAGATCCTGCAGGGCGTCGTCGTGAATGTCGGCCGCTATCCGAGCACGTTCCGCTTCGGTAGCAGCGGCCGTCAAGTCACGCTGACGCACCGAGGCGATCGCCAGCCGAGCGAGCGGACGCCAGGCCAATCTGGTCCAAATCACCAGCGCCGCCAGCCACACCAGTATTGGCAACACGGACGCGGAATAGGCGACCACGAGGCCAAAGGCAGCCATTCCTGGAGTGGCTGCCGCCAGCGCCACGTCGGCGGATTCGATGAGCGCTCTCGGCGTGGCCGCCGACTCCACGGTCGTGCCCGACTTAAGCGGCTGGAACGGCCGACCGGCAAACAGCCCCGGCACGAACGCCACACAACCCGCTAGAAACGCTCGCCACACGTGCAGATCCGAGAACGCGGCGACGGAAGCCGTGGCGAACCAGAACACCAGGCCGCCTGCCACGCCGGCGATGAGCCATCGCTGGCGCTTGTTGAGTCGTCCAACCGGAAGGGCCATCAGCACGGCCAGAATCAAGCAGGCCAGAAGGGCCGCGATCAGCCCGGCCTGCACGATCGACTTCCAAAAGGCCATTCCAGTCGAAACCGGATAAAGGAGGCCGGCCGCCGCCGACCCGATGGCAAGGCCGACTGCGCTGACGGCGACCAGCCTGCGCCGGCGCCTGCCATCGACGTGCCCTAAGAAGTCGATCGCAAGGGGCATCATCCCCAGTGGCACCAGCAGCGAGCCGACGATCGTCGCCAGCGGGGACGGATATTGGCCCAGCGGCAGGACGAGCAGTGGAACAGCCGTCGCGACCGGCAGAGTCAGAGCGTAGCTCCGAAGCGTGGTTCCGGCCCTGCCGCTCCCAAGCCACCACCAGCCCAGGATCAGGATGGAGAGCCCGACGGCAAGCGGCGCGGGATTGAACGGATAGAACACGTCGAGGTAATGCCATTCGGCTGGCGGGGTGGCATTGAGCGGAATTGCAGGTCCACCACCTGGCAGATCAGGCCTCGGCGGAGCCGGTGGCTCATCTTGGGGCGGAACAGTCAGTTCCTGTGCTTGGGGCAGAACGGTCAGTACTGTTGCCCAAGGCCCGCGCGATTGCGCGATCAGCCTCTTCTCAGCGTCCGAGGCCTCCAGAACCTGCTGACTGACGATGCTCCAGTTAACTTCCGCGGTCAGGCTGTCGAGCCGCACCACGATGTCGCCCGGAGTGATCCCCGATCGCTGAGCGGTCGTGCCATAGCCCACTGACGCCACCACGACCTGGCCGTTCTCGTATGCCAGCCGGAGACCCTGATCGGGCGCCGGGCTCAGCTCGACGACAATCGCCGCGGCGGCGGCGATCGAGGCCACCGCAAGGGTGACGAAAGCCAGGGCGAAGGTTCGAACGGATATGCCTTGTAGCCACCTCATGGCGCCGAACGGTAGCACCGACCGGCTCGCCTGAAACGGCGGGAAATCCCTCAACGGCCCGACGCGGCGGCGGGGATGCCGATGCGGCCCGACGCGGCGGCGGGGATGCCGATGCGGGCAGACCGCGGGGCGGGGCGCGGCTCGGGGCGCGGCGCGAGGCGCGAGGCGCGGGGCGAGGCGCGAGGCGCGAGGCGCGGGACGCGGCGCGAGGCGCGAGGCGCGGGACGCGGC
>JANYJI010000207.1 GCA_025358525.1 Chloroflexota bacterium
ACGTAACGCGGAGATCCTACCGCGATCGGCTGTGCCACCGCAGGACTCGCGAGATCAGCCCCCCCTGGCGAAACGGGTAGGGGCACGGGCGTAACAGGCAGGCGCCCAACCGGCGCCGCGCCCGGTCCCAGGGAGCGCGCCGCTTCGCCCGTACGGGAAATACGCCGTTCTGCGTAAGCAATTCGTGCAGATGTCGGCCGATACCACAAGCGAAGCCAACTGCGCCTACCCGTCCACGTGCCTGACGGGCAGAGCCGATAGGCGGAGCAGAAACCGGCCAATGAACCACAGCCTGGACACCAGAGATGAGACGCCCGTCGTGCGGGGCGACGCCTCGGATGCGAATTGGCGGCCGTACCGCGCGCCAGTTACCAGTCCAGACGGCAACTCGCGCCATCCCCGCGCGACCTCAGAGGCGATGGATCGATGAACGGGATCGGCGGCGTTGTCGGCCGCGGGTGTAATGCCGCAGGGGGCTGGGCAAAGTGCGTTCTGGCGTACCCCGGCAAGATTGCCCGACACGAGGCCCAGTTGCCTCGAGCACAGGACTTCCGCCCGAGTCGACCACGTAATTGGACGGTGCGGACCCGCATGATCATGACGGCTGCGGTTCCGGTTGCTCTCGTGACAGCCCCCGATCTGTTGAACGGCCATCTCAACCCCTTCCAGATCGTGGTCTTGGCGGTGGCGGTGGTCGGCGCGGTCAGCGTTGCCCGGTCCGTGACTCACCCGATCGAGATCGTCACTGGTCAGGCCTCGCACGTGGCCGTGGGCGACCTCAGCCAGCAGGAGTCCCAGCATCTCAACGCCAGCGGCGAAACCGGTCGACTGGCCGAGGCCTTCGCCGGCATCCGCATATACATGGAGGAACTGGCGGCTCTGGCCGACCGCGTGGCAGCCGGCGACCTCACCAGGGAGGTCAGCCCTCGATCCGAGCAGGACAGCCTTGCCCAAGCGTTCCGATACATGATCACGCGGCTGCGGAAGATGGTCACCGAACTGAACAAGGCGGCCGCCAGCGTGGCCGAATCGGCCGGCAAGGTAGATGAGGCGGCGGCCCAGTCCCAGGCCAACTCCAGTCAGATTGCCCAGACTATCGCGCAGGTGGCGACCGGCGCGGCCGACCAGGCCCGCGGCGCCACAGACACGAGCATGGCCATGATCGAGTTGGGCCAGGTCATCGAGCAGGTGGGTACGGGCGCGGCCCAGACCGCGGCCAGCGTCGAAGCTCAGGCCGATGCCATAAGCCAGATGGCAGTGGCTATCCGCGAGGCCTCAACGGCCTCCGACGAAGTCAATGCCGCCGGCGCCGCCGCCGGCAAGGCGGCCGACAAGGGAGCCTCCATGGTCCGAGAGACGGCCTCAGGCATGGCCCGCATCAAGAAGGCCGTGGACACGGGCTCGATGGTGGTGACCAATCTGGGCGCCAAGGGTACCCAGATCGGCGCCATCGTCCAGACTATCGACGACATTGCCGATCAGACCAACCTGCTTGCTTTGAACGCTGCCATCGAGGCGGCCCGCGCCGGGGAGCAGGGCAAGGGCTTCGCCGTCGTGGCGGACGAGGTTCGCAAGCTGGCGGAACGGTCCCGCGCCGCGACCAAGGAGATCGCCGCGCTCATCAGCGAGGTCCAGAAGGGCACGGCCGAGGCCGTCTCCGCGATGCAGGTCGGCGCCAGGGAAGTGGAAATGGGGTCGGATCTGGCCCAGCGCTCCGGGGCCGCCCTGGACGAGATCGCCGGGGCCGTGGCCGCGTCGAACGCCGCGGTGGCTCGCATCACAGCGGCGGTCGAGGCCATGGACGCAGCTTCGTCGAACGTCGTTTCGGCATCGGACACGATCGCTTCGATCGCTCAGTCGACGAACGCAGCCGCGAGTTCCATGAGTGCCAGCGCGCTGCGGGTCAACGATGCGGTCGAGTCCATCGCGGCCATCAGTCAGGAAAACTCCGCCTCCGCCGAAGAGGTCTCCGCGGCCACGCGCGAACTGAGCGAGCAAGCCGAGGGGGTAGTCCAGGCTGCCAGCAGCCTGACCGAGATGTCGGACAAGCTGCGCCGTCTGGTGTCCCGCTGGCGCCTGCCCGAAGAAGAGGTCGACTCGGGCTCCGGCTCGCAGCGCAACGCGGCCTGACCTCGTCACCGGCCGGACGGTCGTGCCGTAGGTCAGGACAGGCGCGCAGATTCAGGCCATTCCGCCCCTTTCGGCGCATAGTGCTGTCCGAACGGGTGGGTTCGGCTGGGCGGGTTGGATTCGGCCGGCCGCCCGCGTGGCTCGGAGTCGCGCATGGATCGCCATCGTCGTTGGTTCGTGGTAGTGGCCGCCGTCCTCTTCGTCGGTACGGTCGAGGCTCTGAGCGACACTATCTTCGATGCCTTCCTGCCGTTCCCGTTTCACACGCTGCTCGTGCTCGCGGTTGTCTCTGCGGTCGTCGGATCGGGCGCGTGGTTCGCCTTCCGGCGGATCGATCGCCTGACGCTCGACCTCCGCGAGCGAAACGCCGCTCTCGAGTCGCGCAACGCCGTTCTGCGAGCCGTCTACGACGTCAGTCTGGCCGTCTCCGGCCAGGCCGATCCTGACCAGACGATCGCCTCGATCGTCGACCACGCCCGCTCCCTTCTGCGAGTGGACGCGGCCCTGCTGGCCATGGACGGTCCGGCTGGCGAGCTGCGTCTCAGGGCGACCAGTGCCCTTCCGGGCGTCTTGGTGGGCGACCAGCCGGCGGGCGTCGGTCTCATTGGGCAGGGCGAAGACGATCTCGACTGCTACCTCCAGCCCGGCTACCAGATTCGAATTTCGGCGCCTGTGGGTCACGGCGAGAAGCGAGTCGGGATGCTCGGCCTGGCGACTGCGGCCACCGCCGGCCGGCGGTTCGAGGTGTCCGAGGTGGAGACGTTGTCCGCTCTGGCGACGCAGGTCGGCCTGGCGCTCGAGGCCGCCAGGCTGCAGGGCGAGCTACAGGTTGTGGCTATTCAGGGCGAGCGCGAGCGCATCGCCCGTGAGATGCACGACGGTCTGGCCCAGGTTCTCGCCTACGTAAACACCAAGTCTCAGGCCGTGGAAGAGTTACTGGCCGCCGACCGCGTTGCGGAGGCTCGCCAACAGCTGGTCGAGCTGGCGACGGCGGCTCGCTCGGTCTATGTGGATGTACGCGAGGCAATCCTGAGCCTGTCCACGCCCGTGCCTCCAGATCGTGGCGTGGTGGCGGCCCTGGAGGAATACGCGGCGCTGTACGCGGAATCCTCGAAATTGGCCGTGCGCTTCCGCGCCAGCCCCGACGCCGCAAATGCACCGCTGTCGGCGGCAGCTCAGGCCGAGGTCTTCAGCATCGCCCGTGAGGCTCTGACCAATGTCCGCAAACACGCTCGGGCCCATCGGGTGAGGCTGGACGTATCTCTCGAGGGCAGGGCGTTCGTGCTACGCATCGAGGACGACGGCGTCGGCTTCGATGCCGAGCTGCTGGCTGTCGGACCGGAGCGGTGGCCCCACTTCGGCCTCGCCGGGATGCGAGAGCGGGCCGAATCGGTCGGGGGAAGCGTCATCTGGCGCAGCCAGGCCGGTCACGGCACCCAGATCGAACTACAAGTTCCGGTTCGCGTTCCGGTGTGGAATAGCTCAGCCGACATTGCTTCGTCCGACGGAACGGCGCGGCCCGGGGAGCAGCACCAGGCGGTCCGATCGTCCGCTGCTTCGGTATCGGAGGCAAACTGAGGCCATGAGAACCGTCCTCGTCGATGATCACGCCCTGTTCCGAGATGGTGTCGCCTCGCTGCTACTGGCGTGGGGACATGAGGTCGTGGGCCAGGCGTCCGATGGCGAGGAGGCTATCGATCTGGTCGACGAAACCTCTCCCGACATCGTCCTCATGGATGTCCGGATGCCGAAGGTGTCGGGCCTCGAGGCCACGGCGAAGATCCACGAACGCCACCCTGAGGTCGCCATCGTGATGCTGACCGTGAGCGAGGAGGAGGCCGATCTCTTCCGCGCCATCAAGGCCGGCGCTCAGGGCTACCTGCTCAAGAACCTGGAGGCGCCACAGCTCCGCACAATGCTGGAGGGGGTCGCGCGCGGCGAGCCGGCCATAACCCCGGCCACGGCCGCCCGAATCATCGATGAGTTCCTCCGGGTGCCGGGCGGTCATCGGCAGGAGACCCAGCATCTGACCGATCGAGAGCTGGACGTTCTGAAGCTTGTCACCGTCGGCCAGCGCAACCGCGAGATCGCGGCCGAGTTGGGCATCAGCGAGAACACCGTAAAGTTCCACCTCAAGAACATCGTCGAGAAGCTCCACGCCCAGAACAGGGCGGAGTTGGCTGC
>JANYJI010000215.1 GCA_025358525.1 Chloroflexota bacterium
GCACTCCCTACCCCGAACCCGAAGGCGGCGGTCCGAGCGGGTGTGTGTTGCGCTTGATGCAGTAAAGGAAGTTGTAACCAGCCCCTTCGGCACCATTCTCGACACGGCTCGCCGCGACGATGCACCAGGGCTCGAACGCCACCGCCGGAAACGGCAGCCCACATGTCGGCCGTGCCATCCTGCTGGCTCGATGTCCCTTGCAGCCTGAGTGCAAACGGAGGACGGACGGCCAGGGCCGGCGGCCGCGAGGGATAGCCGGATCTGGCCGGACGGCCTCCGTTTGAGTCTCAACGGCAATCAGGAGCGGACGGACATCAAGGCTTGCGCAGGCAGATGCCCGGACGACACCGAGCTGAAGTTCCCCAAGGCGGCCGCGATCGGCCTTCGGCGCGTCTGGCTGTGACAAGCTAGCTGTCACAGAGCCGGTGCAGACTGCGGGCATTGGCGGAGGAACTCCGCAACGCGGGCATAAGCCCTGGTCACGGTTCGCATACGGTCGGCGTGCTCGACCGCGAACAAGAGGTGTGACCGGCCCTTTCTTGATCGCTCGGCCCCTACAGGCTTGGGGGCCATGACCTTGGAGCGATCGGACCATCCCGACGCAGGCGGCATCGCATAGCGAAGCCAGAGATGAACTCGTCTCGCGTCGGGGTCAACTAGTCCGATCTTGAGCCCAAGGACCGTGGCCCCGATGCGTCCCGCCCTGCCCTCCGCAACCTACACGACCCTGCCGCCAGTCGGCCCGCCCGGCTCTCTCGCGGACCGCTGTTCGTCGCCGATCCGCCTGGCTGGCGAGCGACTGACCGTCAATCGCGATACCGGCGAAATCGTCGAACGGTTCACCAGCACCGACGCGCCATTCGGCGTCGTCCTCCTCGCCTGTGGCAACCGGCGGGCGTCGCGCTGTCCGTCCTGCTCCGAGGTATACCGCCATGACGCCTACGCCCTGGTTAGGGCCGGAGTCGCGGGCGACGAGGAACGGGGCGTTCCGGCTGACGTAGCGACCCATCCTCGGGTCTTCGCCACCTTCACGGCACCTTCCTTCGGCGCCGTCCATCGCCGCGTCGTTCGGGGAACGTCGGTCCTGCCCTGTCGAGCCAGGAGCGGCGAGAACAGGTGCGCCCACGGGCGCGCGATCACCTGCAACGTCCGCCATGATGAGAAGGACTCGGCCATCGGCCAGCCTCTCTGTCCCGCCTGCTACGAGTACACCGGAGCCGTGCTCTGGAATGCCCATGTCGGGGCTCTGTGGCGCCGGACCACCATCGCTATGACCCGCCTCCTCGCCGCAAGAGTCGGAGTGGCCCGGAGCGAGATTGGCAAACTCGTGCGCCTATCGTTCGTCAAGGTCGCCGAGTTCCAGACTCGGGGTCTCGTCCATCTCCACGTGATCCTGCGCCTCGACGGGCCTGGTGCAGCGCCGACCGCACCGCCGACATGGGCGACGAGCGAACTGCTCTGCGAGATCGTCGCAGCTTGCGCCGCGCAGACATCGCTGCGGACAATTCGGCCCGACGGGACGCCGTTGCGGGTTCGCTGGGGCGTCCAGCTTGACATACGAGCTATTCGCGCAGGTGCCGAGGGCGAAGGTTCCGACGGGGCCGTTGCCGGCTATCTCGCGAAGTACGCCACCAAGGCCGCCGAAACCGCCGGCGGTGCCGACCGTCGCTTGCGCTCGCCATACGAGATCGGTCTCCTGCCCGTGAGCGCTCACGCCCGGGCGATGATGGCGACCTGCTGGGCTCTCGGCGGTCTACCGCAATACGAACATCTGCGTCTCCGGGCTTGGGCTCACATGCTCGGCTTCCGGGGACACTTCCTGACCAAGGCTCGCCGCTACTCGGTCACCTTCGGGGCTCTGCGGAGCGCTCGAGTTCGATACCGGGCCAGCCTCGCGATGATCGCCCGCGGTGTCATTGGCGTTCCCTCTTTGGCCGAAGAGTCGACCCTCGTGATCCGGGCCTTTGCCTTCGCCGGCATCGGCGCTCCGAGGATCGCTGACCTTCTGCGGCACCAAGATGGGTCGGCGCCGTGAACGACCAGATCGCTGTTTCGCTCATCGTTCCGAAGTGCGATGATCGGCCGCAGGAGAACCCCGATATGGACGATCCGCTGGTCATCGCCCTCGCACAGCTCGTCCGCGACCGCTGGCACAACGAGCAGCGCAAGCACGCCCGCCTGACGGTCCTGCGTCCGACCGATGGCAAGGCAGACGCGCCCCCTGCGGAACGGAGAAAGAGCGCATGAGCAGACTGCCCACCTCGCCCGATGCTCTGGTCGGTCTTCGTGCCGCGCGCTGGATACGCGAGGGCACAACGGGTCAGTTCGACCGATACGGCCCCGAAGCGCAGATCGAACTGCAGGACGGAGCGATCCGCCGACTCGACTTGGTCGATACCGGCCTCGTCTGGACAGCGGCCCATTCAGGTCGCACGGTATACCGCAGCTCCG